>CANROI010000016.1 GCA_947632165.1 uncultured Clostridia bacterium | reverse complement strand
TAATATTTTTCCGCAATATCCTTTGCCCAGAGAAAGTCGCGCATCCGTCTGTCGATCGAGAAATACCGGCCGTACCAACCGCCGAGGAAAGCGATCACGAGGAGGGCCAGCGAAATGACGACCGCAACGATCCTGAGCAACAGGCGCTCCTTTTCCTCCCCCGTCATTTTTTCCCGTTTCATAGCAACCTCCTTCCATGAATTATACCACCTGCGCCGCAAAAAAATCAAGCATTTGAGGGGGCAGCCGGAAAGTTCGGGCGGCTCTCGCCCAATCCTCCCGCAAGGGAACAAAATTCGACCGTTTCTCCCCGGCCGCAGAGGATATAATGGGGGAACATTTTCCGCATCGGGAGGATCTTATGGAATACGAATCGGTTGCAACGGAAGAAAACGTTTGCAAGGCGCTCGTCTGCGTCAAAGAGGCGCCCGCGCCGAAGGTGCGGACGGGCGATGCGCACGCCCTGCTCTATGCCGTCTGCTCGGCGCTGTTCTCCGCCGTGGCGCTCGGCGGACTGTTTGTGGGCTTTCTTTTCCGCGGCGCCCCGCTCGGGCGGATCGTTGCGGGCGGCGAGACCGCCTTCCGCGGCTCGCTGTTCGGGCTCCTCGTCGAGATCGCCCGCGGCAGCGTTGCGCCGCCTGCGGTCGGAGCGGGGCTCGGCGGGATCCTCCCCTTCGTCCTCTATCTCCTCGTCCCCGTACTTGCGGGCATGATCGCGCTCGCGCTCTTCTGCACGATCGCGGCGTTCCTCATGCCCAAATCGGCGAAGAATTACGCCTATGCGGGCGGATTCTGCGCATTTCTGCCCTACTGCGCCCTCTTTTTCGGCGTCTTGCTCTTTCAGTCGCTGAAGGGGGAGCGCGCGCTCGATGTGCCGCTCCTCATTCCCATGCTCGCCTCGGCCGTACTGCTCGGCGCGATGGCGATCGCGCGGCGGGGGCTGCGCGGAGTTGCAAACCTCGCGCTGCTCGCCCTCTCCGCGGCGGGAATGCTCGCCTTCTTCCTCCCCTTCTCTCCCTTTCCTGCGGCGCTCAATGCCGCCCTCACGGGGGACATGGACGAAGGGGTCCGTTGCACGCTTTTGATCGCAGCGGGGCTGTCCGCCGCGAATTTTCTGCTCTCCGCCGTGCGGTTGGGGGCGCGCGGCGTCCGCCCGGAGCTCTTCCGCTTCGGATTGCAGTTCACGGCGGCGCTCGCCCTCCTCGCGGCATACCTCTTTGCCGGGCTCACCTCCTTCTTTTCGGCGGCGCTCCCCGCGATCTTTCTGCTCCTCGCCCCCCTCGGCGGATTCATGCTCTCGGCGCTCCTCTCCGCCGCCCGCAAGAAGGCGCAGCGCCGATAAAATTCAAAGTGGCACCGATTCCGGACGCGCAAAAACAGCGGGGAAATTTTCCCCGCTGTTTTTGCGCCCGAAAGGGCTATTGTTTTGCGATCCTGATGAACACGCGGATCCCCTCAACTTCGGTATAGTCGCGGCGAACGGAGAAGCGGTCCACGAGGAAGAGCCCGCGGCCGCATTCCTCGAACACGCCCGCGCAATTGCTCGTTTCGGGCGGGCAATAGCGATTCTCGCTCCTGACCGCGAGCTTGATCTCGTCCCCCACCCGCACGGCGGAAAAATACGCCCTGCCGCCGCCGTGCTGCAGCACGTTGGAGAGGAGTTCGTCGGCGACGAGCTTGCTGTCAAAGACCGTCTCGTCCGGGACGTCTTCGGCGGCAAGGCCCGCGCACATCCGTTTCAGCGCCGTTCTGAGCGCGTTGTAATCATCGATTTCGAAGTACATTTAATCCGCCATGCTCTTGCGCAGGTTCTCTCTCAGTTTTTCCAGAATTTTACGTTCCATGCGGGAGACATACATCTGCGAGACGTTCAGCCGCTTTGCGGTCTCCGTCTGCGAGAGCTCCTCCCCATAGCGGCAGGAGACGATCTCGAGCTCCCGCTCGTTCAGGCACTTGAGCGCGGCCTGCACGGCGTCGCGCCGCTCGAGCCGCTCGAAGGCGTCGTCGCGTGCGGGGAGCACGTCGTAATAACTGCCCCCGTCCTCTTCCGCCGGGCGGTCGAGCGAGACGACCGCGCCCGCTTCGATCGCGCTCACGACCTCTTCCTCGGTGACCCCGAGCGCGGCCGCAAGTTCGGCGGGCGTGGGGCTTTTGCCCGTCTCCGAAAGCAGCTTGTCCGCCGTCTTCTTGATCTCCAGCCGCAGCTCGGAGACCCGCCGCGGCAGATGGATCAGGCGGGAGCGGTCGCGGAAGTAGTTCTTGATCTCCCCCGTGATCGTGGGCGTGATGAATGTGGAAAACTTCGCGTCCCTGCCCGGGTCGAAGCGGTCCACCCCCTTGACGAGGGCGAGCGAGGCGATCTGATAGAGGTCGTCGTACTCCACGCCGCGGCCCACGAACTTCTTCGCGAGCATGGCGGCTATGTAGAGATTCCGCTCGACGATCTCGTTGCGGAGCGCGGGGTCGCGGGTCCGCCTGTATTGTTCGAACAGTTCTTTCTCGTCCATTACAGGGCACTGAACCCGAACGTGATGCGGGCGCCGTTCTCCTCTTTTTTGATTTCGAGATCGTCCACGAGCGCGCTTAAAAGCGCGATCGAGATCTCCTCTTCCACCGAACGGTCGGAGGGGGCGCTCCCCTCCCCCGTGAGGGCGACCAGCAGCTTTTCGCCGCCCGTAAAGGACACTTTCGCCCTCTCGCAGCCCCTGCCGAGGAGCAGGAGGAGCCCCTCCGTCACACAGACCTTGCAGTCCTCCGCCGCGTCTAAGCCGAACCCGGCGAGCGCGCAAATGCCCCCTGTTGCAAGACGCACGGAGGTCATGATCTCACGGCCGAGCGGAAATTCCATCGTCAAAAGTTCCATCATTCGATCTCCATGATTGTGTCGAGCGCGCAGATGACGAAGAGCTTTTTGAGCCTCGGCTGCATACCGACGAGTTTCATCGCATGTCCGCCCTCCCGCACCTTTTTGAGAAGTTTCACGAACGTGCCGAGCGTCGTCGAATCGATGAACGAGAGCTTTTCGCAGTCGAAGAGCACGTCGGAAGGCGCCGCGGCATAGGCGGCGCTCACTTCATTGTAAAATTCGTCGGCGTTCTTGGAATCGATCTCGCCCGAAAGCGTCACCTTCAGATCCGCCGCCCGCGTTTCAATTATTACTTCCTGCATTCTCAAACCTCCATGAGGGCCTCTCTTATGTATATACCCCGTCTTAAACCCCATTCAAACGGATTTTACGATTTTTTACCATTCCATGAGCCCGAAATCGCGGATGACCGCCGTGAGCCCGCCGCCGCATTCGGGCAGATCCCTCAAGAGCGACAGATCTCCCCCTCTGACGGGCGGAACGCTCCCCGAAAGCGCCCTGAGCACGGGGTAGCAGGTCTCCTTGCGCGCAAGCAGCCCGAGCGCTTCGCGCGCGAAAGAAGCACGGATCCGCTCCAGCGTCATCGCCCGCAGAACATATTCCTCCGCCGAGGGCACTCCCTTGACCGCGCAGCCCGCCCGTTCGGCGCGCGCCTTGTAGTCGGGCGTAAAGTAGCGGCGGGGCTTCCCCTTCTCGAAGAAGGCGGCATACAGTGCCGTCAGCTGAACATAGGCGCGCCATTCGGGAAATTTATCCCCCCGCTCGCGCATGAGCGCGGCGAGCAGCACGCCCTCGCCCGCCCAGGCGCCCGCGCGCTCCTCCCGCCGGCAGCGGGCGTTCGCGCAGAGGATCTCCTCCGCCCCCGAGGGAAGCTCCGTTTCCGCGCCCTCCCGCGCGGGAATGCCGAACGCCGACAGGGCGCGCGCTTCGAGGCGGGCGAGCTGAAAGAGCAGCAGCCGCCCGTATGCGCCCGGCAGATCCCCCTTGAGGCGGGCCAAATCGCAGACCACATCCCCCGTGCGAAGGGGGACCTCCGATTCCTCGCCGCCGAGCAGCACTCTGCCGCGCGCCTCGAATACGCCGTCGAGCGCGGCCCGCACGGGAAAGAGCGTGCAGGGGATCCCCCTGACCTCCGCAAAGTAACGGGCTGCGTGCAGGACGGCCGTTCCGCCCGCAGCCAGCACGGCGGAGACGCCGTCCGGCATGGAGAAGAGGGACAGCGCGTCCCCGTCGAAGACGACCGAGATCGTCCGCGGCGACAGAGCGAGTTCCGCAAACATGCCGCAGGCGTCCGCGTCGGTGACGAGGAGCGCCTTCCCCGCGATCTGTTCCAACGCGCGCCGCGCGCCTTCCTCCGCCGAGTAAAACAAAAGCCCGTCCTCTCTTCCGTAGTCCGCCCCGCGTTCTTCGGGGGTCATCTTTGGTACGGAATATTCGGCGAGCCTCATAGGTTCCCCTCCCGTAAGAGTTTTTTTGTGAGATCAGATCCCTCAGGCCGGAAGCGGCAGCCCCTGCGCCGCATAGCCGAGGAGCAGGCCGAGCACAAACGTACCAAGCAGAATGGCGAGATTGCGCCTCCAGGCCTTGAGATCGCGGAACAGGACGAACACGCCCAGCCCCGCATTGGTGACAAGCCCCCCGAGCAGCCCCGCAAAGGTGATCCCGCCGGCGGCGTATACCTCCGAGAGGACCACGCTCGAGGCGCAGTTGGGGATCATGCCGACAAGGCAACAGACGAGCGGCTGGTACCAGCGCCCCGCGCCCTGCAAAAATCCGATGACCTTCTCTTCGCCCACATACCAGAAGAGCGCGCCGAAGGCAAGATTGAACAAGAATACGACCGCCGCCACCTGCAGCGCATGCAACAGCGGCGAGACCAGATAGAGCTGCAGCTTGCTCTCGTGGGTGTGTTCGCAGGCGTGCGGCTCGTCCTCCGCATGGAGGTCCGCCGCAGGGCGCGCGGTGAGCGCCGTCCCCCTGACCGCCTTCACGACGGCGTCGATGAGATAGCCCGCCGCCGCGCCGTAGACCAGCTTGACGCCGCAGAGCGCGAGCACGGTATAAAGTTTCTCCGCCCAACCGAGCCCGGACAGGAGCAGGACGAGAAGCGCCTCGTCGCTCGTGGAGACAAAGACGGCGAAGAGCGTGCCGATCGTCAGGTACCGCCGCTCATAGAGCTTGGACGCCATCACCGAGAATCCGCACATCGGGATGAGCCCCGACGCGCTCCCGATGAGGGGCGCGAATCTGCCCGAGAGCGCACGGTTGGGCCTGCCGATCGCCGTCATGTGCTCCAAAAGCTCGATCAGGATATAGAGCAGGAACAGAAAAGGCAGCAATTTCAGCGTGTCCAGAAAGCTGTCGAGCAAAACTTGCGGCATTTAACGCTCCTTGATCATCTTCTCCGGTGCGCCTTGCGGCTCCGGCGTTCGTTCATTTCCGCGAGGGGGAGCGGCAGCCGCTCCGCCCGTGCAAGCGTGAGTTCGGTCTCCCCGTCGAAGAGAGAGAGCCTCTCCGCGGCGGGAACGCCCTCCGCGCAGTCCTCTTCATGATAGCCCGCGATGACCGCTCTGTCCGTCCCGAGATAGGCCTCGGGCGCGGAAATGTGGCCGAGCGCCTGCTCCGGCAGGGGGAGCGTGAAGGCCTCGCAGCAAAACGTCCCGTCTTTTGTGAGCTTGCCGCGGACAAATTGCATGCCCGAAAGAAGGTCGGCGACATAGACGTTCACGGGCGAATCGTAGAGCTCCTCGGGCGTGCCCGTCTGCTGCAGGAAGCCCTCGCGCAGGACGGCGATCCGCTTGCCGAGGCTCATTGCCTCGCGGCGGTCGGAAGTCGCATAGACGATGGTGCATTTGAGCCGCGCCTGCAGCCCCGCGAGCGCGGAGATCATTTTGAGGCGGACGGTTTCCTCCACATTGGAAAAAGGTTCGTCGAGCAGAAAGACGGCGGGTTCGCGCACGACGGCCCGTCCGATCGCAAGGAGCAGACGCTGCTCCACGGTGAGCGCCTTCGGCTTTTTTGTAAGCAGCGTCTCGAGCCCGAGGATGCCCGCCATGACCTTGACCCGCTCCTCGATGATCTCTTCGGGCACCTTGCGCAACCGGAGCCCGGAGCCGAGGTTCTCTTCGACCGTCTGCTGCGGGTTGATGGCGCTGTTCTGGAAGAACATCGCGACGTCGCGCTGTTTGGTGGGGAGACCGTCGATCCGTTCCCCGTCCAAGGCGACGGCGCCCTCCCCCTCTTCGAGGCCGGAGATGATGCGCAGGAGGGTGGATTTCCCGCACCCCGAGATGCCGAACACGACGAAAAAGTCCCCTTCGGCAACTTCGAGGCTGACGTCCGTGAGGGCGACGGAGCCCCCGGGATAGGTTTTTGAGACGTCTTTGAGTGTGAGTGCGGGCATGGTTCCCTCCGTGAACAGATATCTTCTCTATTATAAAACTTTTTCGGAAAAATTTCAACCCATATTCGGGGAAAAATCGGCGGCGGGAACGCTTATTTTGAAAAATTGCGCTTTGGGTCGGAAAATCGCCTTCCCGCGGGGCGAAAATAAATTTAAGGGAGGCATTTGCCTCCCTTCCGTTTCCGCTCTCTGCCGCCCTTTACGCACTCTTCTTGTAGACGAGGCGGGGACGGGCGCCCTTTTCGACGCAGTCCTTGGTGATGATGACCTCCTCCACGTTCTTCTCCGTGGGGATATCGAACATGATGTCGGTCATGATGCCCTCGATGATGGTGCGAAGCCCGCGCGCGCCCGTCTTGAGGCGGATCGCCGTGTTTGCGATCTCGCGCACCGCGTCGTCTTCGACGGTGAGTTTCACGCCGTCGATCCCGACGAGCTTCTGGTATTGCTTGATGATCGCGTTCTTGGGCTTGGTGAGGATGCTGACGAGCGCCTCTTCATCGAGCGCCTGCAGCGCCACGACGATGGGGATGCGCCCCACGAACTCGGGAATGAGCCCGAACTTGGTGAGGTCCTGCGGCTTCACGTCGTCGAGGAGGGTATAGTCTACCTCGTGTTCGCCCATTTTGACCTTGCTGCCGAAGCCGAGGCCCGTGTCGTCCTTCCGTGCGGAGACGATCTTATCGAGCCCGACGAAGGCGCCGCCGCAGATGAACAGGATGTTCGTCGTGTCGATGCGCATGCAGTCCTGCTGGGGGTGCTTTCTGCCCCCCTGCGGAGGGACGTTCGCGACCGTGCTCTCGATAATCTTCAGAAGCGCCTGTTGCACGCCCTCGCCCGAGACGTCGCGGGTGATCGAGACGTTCTCGCCCTTGCGCGCGATCTTGTCGATCTCGTCGATATAGATGATGCCGCGCTGGGCGCGCTCGATGTCGTAGTCGGCGTTCTGGATGAGCTTGAGGAGGATGTTCTCGACGTCTTCGCCGACGTAACCCGCCTCGGTGAGGGTGGTCGCGTCGCTCGTGGCGAAGGGCACGTTCAAAATTTTGGCGAGCGTGCGCGCGAGCAACGTCTTGCCGCTGCCCGTGGGACCGAGCAGCAGAATGTTGCTCTTCTCGATCTCGACGTCGTCGTCCTTCTTGCCCATCGCAAGGGAGTTGATCCGCTTATAATGGTTGTAGACCGCCACGGAGAGCACCCGCTTTGCCTTGTCCTGCCCGACGATATATTGGTCGAGCTCGGCCTTGATCTCGGCGGGTTTCTTGAGCTCGATGGGTTCGGCGGCGGAATTGGAGGGCATCTTGTCGAGCATGTCCTTGCAAAGCTCTACGCATTCGTCGCAGATGAAGATCCCGTCGGGTCCCGCGATCAGCTTCTTGGTCTTTGATTTTTCCTTCCCGCAGAAGGAACAACTTTGTTCGTATTTCGGCATAAAAAACTCCTATTTTCACGCGTTTCTTTGCTCACTACGTTCGAAAAGAAACGCCGTGATGAAAAGTGCTCTTACGGTTTAATTTGCTTGCCCTCTCGTTCGTTTCATCGAACACGAAGCCGAAGGGGTTCGGCAAATTGGGGGCGCTTATGGAAAAGCGCGGTTTTCCAACGCGCAGTGATTCTATGTTCACAAATTTTTCCTTGCGGAAAAATTTCGTGAGGGGTCAAGTTTTGGATTTCATGTAACGCCGTCGCCCACACACAATCTGCCGTGTGATTCACGCGTTTCTTTGCTCACTACGTTCGAAAAGAAACGCCGTGATGAAAAGTGCTCTTCCGGTTTAATTTGCTTGCCCTCTCGTTCGTTTCATCGAACACGAAGCCGAAGGGGTTCGGCAACTTGTGTCGCCCACGGCGGAAGTGAATTCCGCCTGAGGCAAGCGGTTCACAAATTTTTCCTTGCGGAAAAATTTCGTGAGGGGTCAAGTTTTGGATTTCATGTAACGCCGTCGCCCACACACAATCTGCCGTGTGATTCACGCGTTTCTTTGCTCACTACGTTCGAAAAGAAACGCCGTGATGAAAAGTGCTCTTCCGGTTTAATTTGCTTGCCCTCTCGTTCGTTTCATCGGACACGAAGCCGAAGGGGTTCGGCAAATTGTGTCGCCCACGGCGGAAGTGAATTCCGCCTGAGGCAAGCGGTTCACGCGTTTCTTTGCTCACTACGTTCGAAAAGAAACGTCGTGATGAAAAGTGCTCTTACGGTTTAATTTGCTTGCCCTCTCGTTCGTTTCATCGAACACGAAGCCGAAGGGGTTCGGCAAATTGGGGGCGCTTATGGAAAAGCGCGGTTTTCCAACGCGCAGGAATTGAGAACGGTGAGCCGTCCCAATTATGTCATCCGCGCAGGAATTGAGAACGGTGAGCCGTCCCAATTATGTCATTCTGCCCCGCCCGCATTCTATTCTCTAAGGGCGGCACGAGCCATAGGCGAGTAGCATTGTCGAAGAATCGCCTTATTATGATCGCTGCGGCGCAACGCCCTCCCTTCGGAGGGACGTTATGGAAAACGTTCCGTTTTACCGCTTCTCGTAAACTTTGTCGATGAGCCCGTATTCCTTGGCTTCGTCGGCGGTCAGATAGTTGTCGCGGTCGGTGTCGCGCTCGATCTGCTCGAGGCTCTTGCCCGTGTTGGCGGCGAGAATGGTGTTCATCTTCTTCTTGATGCGGAGAATATGTTCCGCCTGGATGCGGATATCGCTCGCCTGTCCCTGTGCGCCGCCGAGGGGCTGATGGATCATCACTTCGCTGTTTTTGAGGGCGAAGCGCTTGCCCCTTGCGCCCGAGGAGAGCAGGAACGCCGCCATGGAGGCCGCCATACCGATGCAGACGGTGGTGACGTCGCATTTGATATAGTTCATCGTGTCATAGATCGCAAGACCCGCCGAAACGGAGCCGCCGGGGCTGTTGATGTATAAGGTCACGTCTTTGGTCGGATCTTTCCCCTCGAGATAGAGGAGCTGCGCGACGACGGTGTTCGCCGTTGCGTCGTCGATCTCCCCGCTCAGAAAGACGATGCGGTCCTCGAGGAGCCGGGAGTAGAGGTCATAGCTGCGTTCGCCGCCGGAGGTGCGCTCCACGACGTAGGGAATGAGCACGTTCTTTTCGTTCATCTTATTTTTCCTCCGCTAAAATCATTTCGTTGTTTTCCTGCAGGAAGGTGAAGAGCTTGGTCACCTTGATGTCGTTTTCGATATATTCGCGCTGGCGGGGATCCAACGTCTTCTTGTACTCCTCCGCCTCTTTGCCGACGCTCGCCGCCTGCTCCTTGATCTTTTCTTCGATCTCCTCTTCGGAGGCGGTGATGTTCTCGAGGCTGATGAGTTTTTCCACGATGAGCTGATGGAGCACGTTGCGTCGCGCCTCTTCGGCGAAGTTTTTCTTATATTCCTCGCGCGACGAACCGACGTATTTGAGGTAATCGTCGAGGCGGACGCCCTGATACATGAGATTGTACTCGGTGCGGCGGAGGAGCTCTTCGCTCTGGCGCTCGATCATGACTTCGGGGATCTCCGCCGTTGCGGTCTTTGCGATCTCGGTGAGGATCGAATCCTCGGTGCGGTTGACGGAGCGCGACGCCGCGTTCTTCTCAAGCCGCTCGCGCACCTTCTGGCGGTATGCCTCCATGCTGTCCGAACCCATCTTCTTGGCAAATTCATCGTCTGCCGCGGGGAGCTTCTTCTCGGTGATCTTGTGGAGCGTGACCGTGAACACGGCGGGCTTGCCCGCAAGTTCCGCCGCCTGATAGTCGGCGGGGAAGGTGACCTCGATGTCCTTGGTCTCGCCGATGTTCATGCCGGCGACGGCCTCTTCGAACCCGGGGATGAAGGAATGGGAGCCGAGCACGAGGTCGTACTTTTCGGCGGAGCCGCCCTCGAAGGCCTTGCCGTCCTGTTTGCCGACGAAGTCGATGTTGACGGTGTCGCCCTCTTTGGCGGGACGGCCCTCGACCTCCGCGCTCTCCGCGATCCGTTCGCGCACGCTGTCGATCTCCCGCTCGACGTCGGCGTCCGTAACAGTATACTCATACTTCGGGATTTTTATACCCTTGTAGGAACCGATCTGAACGTCGGGCTTTACGGGCAGATCCGCGACGAGGACGACGTTCTCTTCCGAGAAATTCTCGCCGAGGGACAGGGCGGGTTCGCCCACCGCGGTGAAGGAATCCTTCTCCTTTTCGAGGATCGTGTCGAAGTTCTCCGAATAGAGAAGATTGAGCGCGTCTTCGTAGAAGAGCCCCTTCCCGTAATAGAGTTCGAGGACGTTCTTGGGCACTTTCCCCTTGCGGAATCCGTTGACGCCGTACTTATGACGGTTCTGTACATACGCCTTGTTGTTCGCCGCCGCCCACTCTTCGGGCGTGAAGGTGATCGTGATCCTGACGGTGCTCTTTTCTGCGGGTTTGACTTCGTATTTCATGTTTCTTTCTCCTGCAATGATTCGAATTTCAGCAATTTCGCACCCTACATTTTAACATATCGTCGGGCAAAAGAAAAGCGATTTTATTTACAAATTTGTTTTTTTCGGGTATAATAAACGCACGGGCCCCGGATCGGGGCGTTTGAGGAGCCGCTATGCCGCAAGATACGTTTACCATCCGCCTCATCGCAAGGGAACTCGATTCCGCTCTGCGCGGCGGCAGGATCAACAAGGTCAACCAACCCGAAAAAGAGGAACTTTCCCTTATTATATACACCGGAAAACGGACGGTTAAACTCGTGATCAATGCAAATGCGTCCGACTGCGGCGTCTATTTTACGGAGGGCGGACGGGAAAACCCGCTCGTTGCGCCCAATTTCTGCATGCTGTTGCGCAAACACCTCACGGGCGCGGAGATCCTCGGCGTGGAGACGCCCGGCTTCGAGCGCATTCTCATTCTGCGCCTGAGATGTTTTTCGGACTTTTCCGCGACCGAACGGGAACTCCGCTGCGAGATCATGGGCAAATATTCCAACATCATCCTCACCGAACACGGATCCGTGCTCGGCGCGCTCAAGACGACCATGCTCGACGAGAACTGCAAGCGCGCCATTCTCCCGGGGGTAAAATACGTGTTGCCCTCCCCGCAGGATAAGGTCAACCCGAGCAACAAAGAGGCGCTCTTTTCCCTGCTCGATCCCCCGCCCGAGGGGGACCTCTCCCGCTTCCTCTTCGCGCATGTGGCGGGCCTTGCGCCCTGCACGGCGGAGCAGATCGTCGCCGCCTACCACGGCGGCAGCCTCGCCGAGCATGTGTACGGCTACATCTTCTCCGATGAGATCTCCCCCCGCGTCACGGAGCGGGACGGCTGCGTGACCGACTTCTTTGCGCGCGCCGGGGAGGGGATCCCCTTCCCCACGCTGAGCGAGGCACAGTCCTATTTTTACACGAAGAAGCGGGCGCGTAAGCGGTTCGAGAGCGGCAAGCGCAGGCTGGTCGCCGCGATCAACACCGTCAAAAAGAAGCATGAGAAGCGGCTCGCCCAGATCCTTGACAAAAAGCGGGAATGCGCCGCCGCGGAGGAAAACCGCATCAAGGGAGAGCTCATCACCGCCAACCTCTATGCCCTCGCGCGCGGGATGAAGTCCTGCGAACTCGTCAACTTCTACGACGAGGCGGGCGGGACGATGAAGATCGCCCTCGACGAGGCGCTCTCGCCCTCCCGCAATGCGCAGAACTACTTCAAAAAGTACCGCAAACAGAAGCGCACGCTCGAGATCCTCGCCCCGCAGGAGCGGGAGACCGCGGAGGAGCTCGAATACTGCCTGACCCTGCTCGCCTCCGCGGAGTCGGCTACCTCAGAGGAGGACCTGCGCTCCCTCGAAGAGGAACTGCTCGCAGAAGGCCTGCTGAAGGCGCCTTCCGAGCGGAAGAGAACGGAAGAGATCCCCTTCCGCGAATTCGAAAAGGACGGATTCCGGATCCTTGCGGGCAGAAACAACCTGCAGAACGACCGCCTTGTGCGGCGGAGTGCGCCGCAGGACATATGGCTGCACACGCAGGGGTATCATTCCTGCCACGTCGTGATCGAGACAGGCGGGAGAGAGGTGCCCGACGAGGTCCTGCTCTATGCGGCGCAGCTCTGCATCCGCTATTCGGACGCCAAGGGAGGCGGGAAGACGCCCGTCGACTACTGCCCCGTCAAAAACGTGAAAAAACCGCCCAAGAGCAAGGCGGGCGCCGTGCTCTATACCGACTTCCGCACGATCCTCGCCGACCCCACCTGAGGGCGATCTCTGCGGAAAAAATCATAAAACACGCGCCCCGCGCGGCGATAAGCCGCGCGGGGCGCTTCTCTTTTTGTGATTGGATCTCTTTATCGGATGAAATTCGTGCGCTTTCTCGGCTCTTCCGCGGGGCGCTTTACGCCGCACTTCTTCCCCGCCTCGATGCTTTTGAGGAGCCAAGCCGTCTCGCGGGCGAGGGTGCGCATGGTCTGCATGCCCTCTTCGTCCTTGCGCACTTCTTCGGGCGTGTTGCCGTGTACCTGGTTCCAATACTGCGAGGAGACGATCGGCATACGGCTGATCGTAAAGTATTTATTCAGGCGGTCGAACGCCGCGGAGGCGCCTCCGCGGCGGCAGCTGACGACTGCCGCGCCGACCTTCCCCGCAAAACTTCCGCCCGCGCAGAACAGACGGTCCAAAAATGCGGTGATCTGACCGCAGGCTCCCCCGTAGTAGACGGGCGCGCCGACGATGATGCCGTCGAACTCGTCCATCCGCGCGAGGAGCGCGTTCACGTCGTCCCAAATGCACTTTCCCGTGCGGCGGCAGTTGCCGCAGGCGATGCAGCCCGCAACGGGCTTTTTCCCGAGCTGATAGATCTCCGACTGCACGCCCTCTTCCCCGAGGGTATCCGCGATCTCTTTGAGTGCCGTATAGGTGCAGCCGTTCTCGTTCGGGCTGCCGTTGATGAGCAATACTTTCATGCTTTTCCTCCCATTCCGTTCTGCCCTTATTATACCAGACCGCCATGCGGTCTGTCAAGTCACAGGAGCATGAAAAGCACGCTCAGAAACTGCAATACGGTGCCGGCGATATCGAAGAGGTGCCAGACGGAGTGGAAATAGCGCACCCGCTTGCCGAAGGCAAAGAAGATGATGCCCGCCGTGTAGGCGATCCCGCCCGCGAGCAGGAGCCAGAGACATGCGTCCGGGACGGCGCCGAACAGCCCGGGCAGGAAGATGATGGCGAGCCAGCCCATGGTGAAATAGAGCGCCATCGAGAGCCCCTTTATGACCTTGTTCTCCATTGCGATCGCGTTCATCGTGATGCCCGCCGCGGCAAAGACCCATTCCGCGACGAGGACGCCGATCCCCACCGCCGAGCCGCCGAGCGCGATCATGCAGAAGGGCGTGTAGGTGCCCGCGATGAGCAGAAAGATCGTGCAATGGTCGAAGATGCGGAACACGCCCTTGGCCCTGCCGTCGGGCAGGAAGTGATAGAGCGCGCTCATCGTATAGAGGATGACGATGCTCAGCCCGAACACGGAGACCGCCGCCATAGAGGCGGGGTCCGGATAGGCGAACACGAGGGCGACCGCCCAGGCGACGATCCCGATCCCGCCCCCGACGATGTGCGATACGGCGTTGAAGATCTCTTCGCCGCGGGTATAGAAGGAGGTGAACCCCCTCTTGCGGCCAACTGCGGCCTGTTCCATAACCGAAAACCTCCCGTGATGTTTCCGTATCAGTATATCCCGTTTTTCGAAAAAGCGCTACCTATTCGCGGCCCGAAGCGCTCTATGCTTTTTTCGGGGGATTCTCCCCGTGAAAATGGGCACTCTACGGCAGAGAAAACCCGCTCTACCGGGAGTAGAGCGGGGAAAGATGCAACGTTTTGCCTAAAAAACGTACTTCCAGAGGATAATGACGACGATGGCGATCACCATTCCGACGGAAAATGTGATGATCTTGATCTTCTTGATCTGCTTGTCGGTGAGCGGCGTGTAGCCCGCCGGTTTGAGCTCGTGCCCGCAATGCGGACACTTCGTCATGTGGTCGAGCACCGCCTCGCCGCAATGCGGACACTGCACGGTGTGCTCCCGCGCATATTTTTCTCTCTTTTCGTCTTGTTCTTCGTAAACGCTCTTATTCTTCATAACCCGATTATAACATATTCCCCCGCCTGTCCGCAAGGGATTGCGCCCCGAAAAAAACGCTTTACTCGACGCTCTTGAGGGATTCCGTCATGCTGATGCGGGAGATGAGCATGCCGAACAGCGCGTTGATGACGATCGCCGTGCCCAGCGAGACGAGCACGCTCATTACATAGGACATCGGCTTGATCGCATAGACGAATGCCATCGTCGCCATCTCGTTGAGCTTCATCACGAGGAACATCAGAGGATACCCAAACAGCGAGCCGATCGCGGTCCCGATCAGGGTGAGGAGCATGATCTCCACGATGAGGGCGAAGGAGACCTGAAAATGGGTGAAGCCGAGCACCTTCAGCGTCGCCATGTCCCGCGTGCGCTCCTTTACGTTGAGCAAAGACAGATTGTACAGCACCACGAC
>CANROI010000015.1 GCA_947632165.1 uncultured Clostridia bacterium | reverse complement strand
GGCCCCACGTTCGGGCGCTGGCACGGGGAACTCCTCACGGAGGAGCGGGGGAGGATGTTCTTCCTTCCCGCGGGGTTCGCGCACGGCTTCGTCGCGCTGACCGACGGGGTCGAGCTCCTCTATCAATGCACCGATTACTACGATCCCTCGGACGAGGGGAACCTCGCATGGAACGATCCCGATCTTGCCATCGTCTGGCCGGGGGTCGCGGGCAAGTACCGCGGCACGGCGGCAGGGGAGGGCTATGCCCTGCCCGACGGAACGGGGCTGATCCTCTCCGAAAAGGACGCCCGCGCGCCGAGATGGAGGGAGCTATGAGGGAGGTCGACGTCGTCTGCCCGCTCTACCGGGCGGAGGGATATATCCGCCGGCTTCTCGACGGCATCGCTTCGCAGAGAGGGGTCAGGGTCGGGCGCATGGTCTTCCCCGTCACGCAGACGGAGGACGATTCCGCCGTCTTCGAGGCGGTCGCGCGGGCGGGCGGGATCGCCTATGCCGTTCCGCCGGAGCGGTTTTCCCACTCGCTCACCCGCGAGCGGGCGATCACGGAGCATTGCGCCGCAGAGGTCGTGATCATGCTCTCACAGGATGTAAAACTCGACGGGGAGCAGGCCTTCTCGGCGCTTGCGGAGCGGGTGAACGGAGAGGTCCCGTATGTCTATGGGCGGCAGTTCGCCCGTCGCGGGATCGAGCGGTTCGTGCGGGAGAGGAATTACCGCCCGCGCTCGCACACCGTCTCACGGGAGGACGTGCCGAAGCTGCGGCTTTCTGCCTACTTCGCCTCCGACGCCTTTGCCGCCTACCACCGGCCGACCTATCTCGCGCTCGGCGGCTACGACGGCAGGGAGATGGCGACCAACGAGGACATGTACTATGCCAAGAAGCTGCTCGACCGCGGCTATCGCAAGGGCTATTGCGCCGAGGCCGCCGTGGAGCACGCGCACAGACGGTCGCTCGGGGAACTCTATGCGTGTTACCGGGAGCGGGGGAAGTGGTTCCGGGAGCATCCCGAATTCGGCGGCACTGCCGGGGCGGGCTGTTCGCTCGCGCTGCATGTCCTCAAAGGGGCGCTCCTCCATTTCGACGTTCCCGCGCTCCTGCGCTGGCTGCCCGATATGGCGGCGCGCTGGCTCGGCATGCGGGAGGGAAGGCGAGGATGACCCGCGTGCTCGTTCTGCTTGCGACATACAACGGAGAAGCGTACCTGAAGGAGCAGATCGACAGCGTGCTCGCACAGACGGGCGTAGAAGTCACGGTCCTCGCCGCCGACGACCGTTCGGAGGACGGCACCCGTTCGGTATTGGAGGGCTATGCCCGCGATCCGCGGTTTTCCTACCGTGTGAATGCCGCCAGAAAGAACTTTGCCTATAACTTTCTCGACCTCGTCTTTTCGGCGGGGGAGGACTTTGACTACTATGCCCTCTGCGACCAGGACGACGTGTGGCTGCCCGATAAGTTGGAGCGCGCCGTCCGCCTCCTCGGCGGGCTCGAAAAAAAGAGGGGGAGAGGGGGGCTGTACTGCTCCAACCTCACGGTCACGGACGAGCGGCTGCGGCCGCTCTGCATGATGGAGGACGAGAGCGTCTTTCAGACGGACAAGCGC
This sequence comes from uncultured Clostridia bacterium, assembly GCA_947632165.1. Lineage (GTDB taxonomy): Bacteria > Bacillota > Clostridia > Christensenellales > Borkfalkiaceae > Gallimonas. Next base: position 13,741 of record CANROI010000015.1, on the reverse strand, counting down.
ACTTTTGTGTTCGAAAACATCGCAACGGGCTGCACGATCGTCTTCGACCGTCCCTTTCTCGGGCAGATCAAAAAATACTATCCCGCGGGCATAGGGCTGCACGATCATTGGCTGCTCCTCGTCGCGGCGTACACGGCGGACTGCCTCTATGACTTCGAATCGCGCATTCTGTACCGCCAGCACGGCGGGAATGTCATCGGCTGCAACCGGAAAAAGTGGACCTGGCGCAATTTGAGGCGCTTTCTGAGGGAGCGGGGCTCCCGCAGCGTGCTCGCGGGGGAACTGCTCGCGGGATACAGGGAAGAACTGGCCGAGGAGGATATCGCACGGCTCGAGACGTTGAGAGACTATAAAAGGCGGCTTTCCTGCCGCATGGAACTGCTCCGCTGGAGGGGACGCACCCGCCAAAAGACGCTCTTTCTGCGCGCGCGGGCGATCCTCGGGAAGCTGTGAAGGAGGGGACCTTGAGATACAAAACCGCATGCAATCCCTTCTTCTGGTTCGCGGCCGTCTGGGCCGCCGTCCTGCTGCTCTATCCGCTCCGCCTCTCCGGCCTCTATGAGCCGCTCGACACGGGCCTTCTGTGCTTTCTCATCGGGGCGGTCTGCCTCGCCCTCTGTTTCGGCGCGCTGTACGGGCGTCTCCTGCCCGACCGCCTGCGGCCGCGCGGGAAGAGCGAATTTCCGCACGCGGCCGTCATGCTCGCGCGGCCGACCTGCTATGCGCTCGAGTTTCTCTATGCGGGGCGGATCCCGCTCGCGGACGAGCTCACGGGCACCGGCTCCTACCTCGATTTCGGCGGGATCCCGACCTTCCACGTCCTGCTCGTCACTTTCAGCCTGTTCTATGCGGTGCTGCTCTTTTCAAGCGCCCTCGGCGCAAAGCGGAGGGGAGAAAAGCGACAGCATTGGATCGGCTTTTGCACCGTGCTCGTTCTGATGGCGACCCAGTACAACCGCGGCTTGCTGCTCATGACGGCGCTGTGCTGTGCGGTCGTCTATCTCTTCTGCCGCGGGCTCCGTCCCGCCGCGCTCCTGCGGCTCTTCGGGCTCGGCGCCGCGGCGCTCTATGCCTTCGGCGGGCTCGGGAATCTGCGCGCGGGGCGCGCCTGGAACGATTCGAGCTATCTGTTCGAGGTCGCGCGGATCGACGGATCGCGTTATCCCGCCTTCCTTCCGCAGGAATTCGCGTGGGCGTATGTCTATCTCGTCTCGCCGCTCGGGAATCTGAACCACTTTGTGCGTCACTTCTCTCCGCGGCCCGACCTTGCGGGGTTTCTCGGCAGCCTTCTGCCCGATGCGATCTACAAGCGCACGTTCGGGAAGATCCCGCCCTTTCCGCTCCCGGAGCCGAACCTAAACGTCTCCACCGGCTTTGCGGACGCCTATCGCTTCGGCGGATTCGCGGGCATGGCGGCGCTCTTTTTCGCGCTCTCGCTCTTTCTCCTTTGCGTGGGGAGGCTGAGCGTCTCCCGACAAGAGGGCTTCCCGGTGGCGCATGCGCTCCTGTGCTGCGTCGCCGCCCTGATGTTCTTTACGAACATGCTCGTCTACACGGGGCTCACCTTTGCGCTCGTCTACGCCCTCTTGCCCGTCCGCAGGGGAGGTGCCGCGTGAAGCTGTTTGTCGTCACCCACCTTCCGCTCGGGAGCGTGCCCGCCGACAGGACACCGATCGGCGTGGGGGAGCGGAAATTGGACGGGGTTTCCCTGTATGATTCCGCGGGGGAGAACATCGCAGGCAAGAACCGCTTCTACTGCGAACTGACCGCCCTGTATTGGATCTGGAAGAACGACCGCTCCGAGACGGTGGGGCTGGAGCATTACCGCCGCTTTTTCTCGCGCGGGAGGCTTGTCGCCCGCCCGCAATCCGCGGCGGCGCTCGAGCGGCTGCTCGACGGCTGCGACGTCCTTCTGCCCAAGGAGCTCCGCTTCCCCTGCAGTGTGGAGGAGCAATACGGGCGGGCGCACGAGATCCGCGATCTCGATCTGTGCCGCGAATGCATCGAAAAGCATTATCCCGCCTATCTCTATGCCTTCGAATGCGCAATGCAGCGGAGGAACATGTCGCCTTACAACATGTTCGTCATGCGGCGGGAGACGCTCGAACGCTACTGCGAATGGCTCTTCGACGTGCTCTTGGACGTGGAGCCGCAGGTGCGCTTTGCGACCAAGAACGCCTATCAGAGCCGCGTGTTCGGCTTCCTTGCCGAGCGGCTGTTCGGCGTATGGCTCCTGCATCATCAACCGAGGATCAGGCGCCTCTCCGTGTACGACAACGGACAAAATCTCATCATCGGAAAATTTATGCCGCACAAGCGGCTCAACGGAGGAAAAACAAATGTATGACTATCTCATTGTGGGAAGCGGGCTCTTCGGCGCGGTTTGCGCGCATGAGCTCACGAAGCGGGGCAAGAAGTGCCTTGTCCTCGAAAAGCGGGATCATATCGGCGGGAACATCTACACCGAGACGATCGAGGGCATTAACGTCCACCGCTACGGCGCGCACATCTTCCATACCTCTTACAAGGACGTATGGGAGTATGTGAACGGCTTTGCGGAGTTCAACAGCTATGTGAACAGCCCCGTGGCGCGCTACAAAAACGAATGCTATAACCTGCCCTTTAACATGAACACCTTCACCAAGCTCTGGCCGGACGTATTCACGCCCGCGGAGGCGGAAAAGCGCATCGCGGAGGAGCGGGGGAAGAGCTTCGTGGAACAGCCCAAAAATCTCGAGGAGCAGGCGATCAACCTCGTCGGCAGGACGATCTATGAAAAGCTCGTCAAGGGATACACCGAAAAGCAGTGGGGAAGGCCTTGCACCGAGCTGCCCGCCTTCATCATCAAGCGGCTGCCCGTGCGCTTCACCTTCGACAACAACTATTTCAATGACCGCTACCAGGGGATCCCGATCGGCGGCTACACCCGCATGATCGAGAAGATGCTCGAGGGGGTGGAGGTGCGCCTGTCCTGCGACTTCCTCGCGCACCGGGAGGAATACCGCTCCGCCGCGAAGAAGGTGATCTACACGGGCGCGATCGACGGCTATTTCGGCTACTGTTACGGCGCGCTCGAATACCGCTCCGTCCGCTTCGAGACGGAAGTGCTCGACATGCCCAATTTCCAGGGCAACGCCGTCGTCAACTACACGGAGCGCACGGTGCCCTACACCCGCATCATCGAACACAAGCATTTCGAGTTCGGCACGCAGCCCAAGACGGTCGTCTCGCGGGAATATTCCTCCGCATGGAAGCCCGGGGACGAGCCCTACTATCCCGTCAACGACGAGAAGAACGGCGCGCTCTATGAGCGTTACCGCGCGCTCGCCGCAGAGGAGAAGGATGTTCTCTTCGGCGGACGGCTCGGGCAGTACAAATATTATGACATGGACGACGTCATCAAGAGCGCTTTCGAGACGCTCGCGGCGCTCGACTGAACCGGGACGGAGGCATGCGCGGAAAGGGGGACTTGAACAACCGAAGCGGCGGGGACCGCGGGAAGAGCGTGGGGCGGAACTATCTCTCCTATCTCTCCTATCAGGCGCTGAGCCTGCTCTGTCCGCTCGTTCTCACGCCCTATTTTGCGCGCGTGCTGGGGCCGGACCGCGTGGGGCTCTTCAGCTTTGCGGAGGCAGTCCTCTCCTACTTTCTGCTGTTTGCGGCGCTCGGGACGGCGGCCTACGGCCAGCGCGCGGTCAGCTATGCCCGCGACGATCCCGAAGCGCGCAGCCGCGCCTTCTGGGAGACGTTTTTGCTGCGGCTTGTCGCCTCCGCCCTGACCCTTTTCTCCTATCTGTGCTACGTCCGTTTCGGCGCGGAGGAGGGATCGCGCGCGCTCGCGCTTGTGCTCGGGCTTGAGATCGTCGGCTCGGCGTTCGACGTCTCGTGGTTTTTGCAGGGCACGGAGGACTTCGGCCGTGCGGCGCTGTGCGGCGGCGCCGCGAAACTGCTCGGCGTCGCGCTCACCTTTCTCTTCGTGAGATCGGGGGGCGACCTCAAGCGCTATGCCCTCATTTCGGTGGGCTGCGCGCTGCTCGGGAACGGGACGATGTGGCTCGGGCTGCCCCGCAGATTGCGGCGCGTGCACGGGATCCGCCCTTTCCGCAACCTGAAGCCGGTGCTGCAGCTCTTTCTGCCCGCGATCGCCGTACAGGCGTACACGGTGCTTGATAAGTCCATGTTGGGCTGGCTGTGCGCGGGGGAGGGGTACTCCGAGAACGGATACTACGAGCAGGCGGAGAAGCTCGTGAAGACGGCGGTGACGGCCGTGACGGCATTCGGTGCGGTGCTCTCGCCCCGCATCGCCCATGCCTACCGCATGGGGCGGAGGTCGCGCGCGGACGGATATCTTTCCATGGCCTATCGCTATGCCCTGCTGCTCGGGATCCCCGCGATGTTCGGGTTTGTCGCCGTGGCGGACGTCTTTGTGCCCGTCTATTTCGGCGCGGACTACGGGGCGTGCGTTCCATTGGTCCGCATCCTGAGCGCCGTCGTGCCGCTCATCGGGTTCAGCAACGTGACGGGCATGCAATACTTCGTGCCGTCGGGCAGGCAGAACGCGCTCACGCTCACCGTGCTTACGGGGGCGGCGGTCAATTTCTGCTGCAATTTGGCGCTCATCCCGCGGTTCGGGGCGGTCGGCGCGAGCGTCGGAACGGTGGCTGCCGAGTTTTCGGTCACCCTTCTCGGGCTGCTACTCCTGAAAAAGAGCGGCGCGATGGCGCAGCGCTCGGCGCTTGCGGGGCTTTCGAACTACCTCCCGGCGGGGCTCGGCATGTTCTTTGTCGTCCTGCTGCTGAAGCGCGTGCTGCCCGCCGACCCGGCGGGGCTCATTCTGCTGATCTTAGTTGGCGCGGGGACCTATTTTCTCGCGCTTCTGTTCCTTCGTGACGGCTTCCTGCTCCGCTTCGCGCGCGGGAAGAGGAAGGTGGAACTGCTGTAAGCTCATATGCGCCCCGGATCGGTTTTGCGCCCGCGGCGCCCGAAAGGGGCGCCGCGGGCGCAGATCTACGGGAAATGCATTAACCGCTTGACATTTTTGCGGCGGAATGGTATAATTTGACAAAAAAACATACAGGAGAAACAAATTATGGAAGAAGAGACGAAAAACGCCGCGGCTCCCGAACCGGAAGAGACGCCCGAGGCGCCCGCTCCCGCCCAAAAGACGGAGGGTAAGAAAAAGAAGAAAGTGCGCACGATTGTCGGCGTCGCCTTCCTCATTCTGTTTGCGGCAGTCACCGTGCTCGGCTTTGTATTCTATGAGCCGCTGTTCGGCGCGAACGCATGGTGCAAATCCGATCCCACGCAGATCCCGCTCCTCGACGCGGCGATCTCCTGCCTCCCGAACATCATCAGGAGCGTTCAGGCGCTGTTCATCACCCTGCTCCTTCTCTACGTTATCTGCCCGATGGTCGCCAAGCTCTTCCGCGGCACGCCCCGCCGTGTGACGGTCGGAAAGCTCGTGCTCAGCATCGTCAAGGTCATCCTCTGGGCGTGCGGCGTCATCGGCGTTCTGGCAGCTTGGGACGTAGATGTCGGTGCATTGCTCGCAGGCGCCGGGATCCTGACGTTAGTCGTCGGCCTCGGAATGCAGAGCCTCATCGCCGATGTCATCGCGGGGATTTTCCTCGTGATGGACGGCACCCTCGAAGTGGGCGACGTCGTCGTCATCGACGGCTGGCGCGGCAACGTGCAGGAGATCGGCATCCGCAATACGACGCTCATCAACTACAGCGGAGACGTCCGCGTCGCGAACAACAGCACGATCAAGGTGTTCGTCAATCAGAGCGCGGCAACTTCGCTTCCCACCGTGCTCGTGCCCATCGACTATGATGTGGACGTCAGAGAGGTCGAAAAGATCTTTAACGAGAACCGCAAGCTGATCAAATCGCATGTGCCCGCAATGACCGACCTCCCGCAGTATCTCGGCATGGACGAGCTCGCCGATTCGGGCGTCGGGCTCCTCTTCGGCGCGTCCTGCAAAGAGGACGATTTCTTTGCGGTCCAGCGTGCGCTTAGAAGGGAACTCAAGCTCCTCTTCGACGCAAATCATATCAAGATCCCTTTCCCGCAGGTCGAGCTCAGCTACCGCGAGAAGGAAGAATGAGGCATGCCCATGGACTACAACGAATTGGCGCGGCTCCTCGCCGCCCATGGGCAGGAACATGTGCTCGCCTTCTGGGACGAGCTCTCCGCCGCGGAGCGTGAGACGCTCTCCCGCCAGGTGGAGGCAATCGATTGGGATACGCTCGCGCTCTTTTCCCGTCCGGAGGACTTGAGCGGCGGCAAGATCGAACCCATCCCCATGCTCTCGGCAGAGGAGATCGCACGGGATAGTAAAATCTACCGCAAGGCGGGCAGAGAGGGGATCGTTGCGGGCAAACTCGGCGCCGTGCTCCTTGCCGGCGGGCAGGGCACGCGGCTCGGCTCTTCGGGGCCCAAGGGCGCCTACGACATCGGGATCACCCGCCCGCTGTACATCTTCGAACAGCTCATCGAAAATTTGCTTGCGGTCTGCCGCGATTGCGGCGCGACCGTGCCGCTCTTCGTGATGACGAGCGAGAAAAACGACAACGAGACCCGTGCATTCTTCCGCGCGCACGGAAATTTCGGCTATCCCGCCGAATTTCTGCGCTTTTTCAAGCAGGATATGGCGGCGAGCGTGGACTTTTCGGGCAAATTGCTGCTCGAATCGAAGGGGAGCCTCGCGCTCTCGCCCAACGGGAACGGCGGCTGGTTCTCTTCGCTGCTGAAGGCGGGGATCCTCGCCGACTTCCCCGCCGTGGAATGGCTCAACGTCTTCGCCGTGGACAATGTCCTGCAGCGCATTGCGGACCCCGTGTTCTTCGGCGCGACGCTTCTGAGCGGCAAGAACTGCGGCGCCAAGGGTGTGCGCAAGGCCTATCCGGAGGAGAAAGTGGGGGTGCTCTGCCTCAAAGACGGGTTGCCGACCGTGGTCGAATACTATGAAATGACCGAGGAGAACAACAACCGCCGCGATCGGAACGGCAATCTGCTCTATTCCTGCGGCGTGATCCTGAACTACCTCTTCCGCCTTGAAAAACTCAGAGGGGTCGCGGGGAAGAAGATCCCCGTGCATGTCGTCAAGAAGAAGATCCCGCACATCGACGGCGCGGGGCGGCTCGTCTCGCCCGAAGAGCCGAACGGCTACAAGTTCGAGACGCTTATCCTCGACATGGTGCGCCTGATGGAGAGCTGCCTGCCCTGCGAGGCGGTGCGGGAGAGGGAATTTGCGCCCATCAAGAACAAGACCGGGATAGACAGCGTCGAGTCGGCCCGTGAACTTCTGAAGCGGAACGGCGTGGAACTTTGACCGCGTCTAAAAGAAGATCATGCGATCGTCGCGAAAGCACTCGCTTGGCGCCCCTTGAGGGGGAGCTCCGCCCGTAGGCGGTGAGGGGGTGTCATTCCGCCCCGCCATGACAGTAAACAGAAAGGCGATCCCTATAATGTTTTTCCGGTGAATTGTCAAACCAAGTGCAACAGTTTTTGAAATTTGGTTCAAATATGAACTAAGGGAGACGGCGATGAGCCGTCTCCCTTGCTTTATCCTATGGACGCCCGCCGAAGCCGGGCCTTTTTTTGTGTGGGATCAACCGTACGCTGCCGCGGCTCAGTCCTTCTTTTTGCGCTGTACGAAGAACGCATATGCCGCCACGATGCCGACCGCGATCACGCAGAGGATGACGATCAGGCTCACGCGGAGCGCGTTGGGATTGCCGCTCTCCAGCCGGTCGCGCGTGACTTCGGCGGAATAGGCCTTGTTTGCGGCGCCGTACTTCCCTTCGCCGTCTAAGAGCGTGACCCGGTACCTTCCGTTTTTGAGGTCCACGATCCGCACCTGCGTGCGCACGGTGACCGTGATCCGTTCGCCGTCCTCCGCATAGAGGACGACGCCGTCTTCGCTCGCCTTGAGGTAGCCGAGGAAGTATTCCTCGGGCGTATCCGCGCCGGGCATGTTTTCCGAGAGATAGGAGAGGGGGACGTAGCCGTACACGCCGTCCGCTTCCACATAGGCATAGTCAAAGCCCGTCACATCCTTTTCGAAGGTCGTGAGCAAGGTCACTTCCGTCGCGCGGGGGAGCCGTTTTATGGTGAGCGCGGGCGTGAGGCAGGGGTAATAGGAGAAGGCCACTTCGCTCGTGATGTAGCGCGCCGCAGGCTCGGCGGGCCGATAATGCTTTTCGGCGATCGCACAGTCCTCGTTCCGGTAGAGCGCCACCGTGTAGCCGTAATTTTCATAGAGCGCCACGAGGGAGAAGGTCTCCGTCCCGGCGAGCAGAATGCCCATGCCGCCATTCTCGGTGCGCGCGTAGTCCATTGGAGTAAAATAGCCGCTGCCCTGCTCCAAAGCGGCAAGATCGACCCCGATCCCCGCGGAGCGCTCGGCGACGGTCACGAGCTGCAGATCCCGCTCGGAGGGCGTCCGGAAGATCTCCTCGTACCGGCCCGAGGCGTCGATTGTGTCGAGCGTGGGGAAGTCGAGCGCGACGGAGACGACGAAGTCGCCGTACTGCAGATAGACTTCCCGGTCTTCGAAGGCGAGCGCAAAAGAGGAGAGCGCCGGCGTTCTGCTGCCGGTGTAGACGAGATCGGCGCCCAATGCATCCGCAAAGCGCGCGCCGTTCTTCCAGATGGCGTTGTTATACAGATAGTAGATCCCGCCCCCGAAGTCGGCGCGGAGGGATTTTCCCGTCGCGGGGAAGCTCCAGCCGTCCGTCATGACGGTGCCGGAGGCCGAATAATCGACAAATTCCGCCTCGGTATATTTCGTGACGGCGCCCTGCAGATCGGCGACATAGAGATTTCCGTAGAGGTCGCTTGTGATCGAGAGCGGGGAGTCGGCGCGCGGAAATTCCCGCTCGTCCGCTTTTGCGACGCCGTAGGTGTGCGACGTGATGAAGTAGCATTCCCCATAGACCACCGCAACGCCGGTGATGGCGCTCTCGGAATTGTGCACATAGTAGGGCGATTCGTTGCCGTAGTGATAGAGGAGGACGGAATTGCCCACGCCTGCGGCGATCACGTCGCCGTCGGTCGCAACGCAAGCGGGTGTCCCTTCGCAGGGGAGCACGGAGAACTCCTCCGTGCGCGTGTTATAGACGGAGATGCGCTTGTTCCCGCCGTCCGCCGTGACGATGAGGTCGCGGGCGCGCACGGTCTCGGTCGCGCCGGAGAGGCGGTTCTCCGAGTCGGACGCCGCGGCGATCTCGTAGCCCGTGTATTTGCCGCTGTCGAGCGCAAGCGCGCGCACGGAGGAGCCCTTCACGCAGTAGAGGGAATCCCCCGACGCCGTGAGCGCACGGAAGTCCGCCCCCTCATAGAGGATCTTGCTGTTGCCCTCCGAGTCGGTGCGCAGCAGCCCGCGCGTATCGGTGTAATAGATGGCGTCGCCCACCGCGCAGACGGACGCCGTTTCAAGCAAATAGGCGAGGCTGTTGTCGAGCCGAAAGCTGCCGATCGACGTGAGCGTCTCGCCGTTATAGGCGAATGCAGTGCCCGTCAGCGCGCAGTAGAGCGTGCCCGAAGCGTAGGTCATGCTCGGCGTCGTGGGGCTGTTCGAGAGCGGCTGCGAACATTCCGCGGAGGCGATCTCAAGCGGGCGGTCCATCGAGAGCTTGTAGATGGTCGTGCCCGCCGTGGGCGCGACCGTGACCGCATACAGCGTGCGCTGTGCGATATAGAATGTGGAGAGCGCCAGAAGAGGAGCGGAGGGGGTCAGTGTGTCGAGCGCCAGCTCATAGAGCTGCTGCGCGCTGTCCGCAAAGTACAGCTTTCCCTCGTCGGAAAACTGCAGTTTCGAGATCGTGATGGGGATGCTCGACCCCGCCTGATGGGTATAGACGCGGTAGCTTCCGCCCTCCCCGCGCGCATAGACATAGATGAGGCTCCCGTCGGCGATCGCGATATAGTCGTCGTTGATCGCAACGTCGGAAGGGTTCGCGAGCGGAAGATATTGTTCGTATGTGGCGGGCAGGAAAAGCGCGGGCGCCGATGCGTCCGCCGTCGCTTCCGTGCGGTTGAGTTGCAGCGCCGCCCCGCCTGCGCCCGCCAAAAAGCAGAGCGCAAACGCCGCCGCCAGGATCTTCATTCGCGTTTTCATATACCCATTATAACACGCGCGCGCGCAAAACACAACCGCTTATCAAAAAAATTTCTCTTTTCGGCGCGAAAAAATCGGGCATACCGGCATCCGTTTGTCAACTTTTCATGTTATGATAGAATAGCAAACAAATGTTTGCATTTCTTTTCGAGGTGTGGAATGAACGATTTTCTCTATGTCAAGGTGCTTCTCTATGCCTATCCGAAGCTGGAGGCGCTCGCGGAGGCGGTTTCGGATTCGGCCGAGGTGAAGGCGCTCTTGAGTTACCGCCGGTTCAGCGCGGAGGAGGCGGCGGAAAAGATTGCGGAGGAGATCTTCCTCGCGCGGCGGCTGCGCGAGACGCGGGAGGTGCTCGACGGGGCGCTCTCCGCGTTCGGGGAAGAGGAACTGTTCCTGCTCGAATACAAGTACTTCCGCCGGCGGAACGTCTTGAAGGAAAGATTTGCGGGCATGTCGTTTGCGGGGTCGGAGCGCAACTATTTCCGCAGGCAGAACGCCCTCTTGCGCAAGGTCGCGTCTGCGCTTGCGGTGCGCGGGCTCACGGAGCGGGCATTTTTCGAGCGGTTCGGGACGTATGCGCCCTTCCGCCGCGTTCTGCGGGCGATCCGCGAGGGGCGGGAACTTTCCGTCGTCTGGAAGCGGCGGAGGCGAGAGATCGCCTTTCAGAACTCGGGCAGTTCCTGCGGGGTAGGGGACTTTTTGCCGCGCAAAACGAACACGGCGATCGCGACGAGCGCGGCGGCGATTGCGCAGATCACGGCGATCTGCACACCCGAGAGCGAGCCGGCGGGCGGTTCGGGCTCGGCGGGCGCCCCGCCCGAGACATCCTCGAGGTAGTCGGTGTTGTACTCATACACGATCTCCTGTGTGGCGGGCACGTAGTCGAATGTGCCGTCCGCATACACATAGAAGAAGCGCGCCGTGCCGAGGTAGCTCGTCCCGTAAAAGACGAAGCTCTTTTCGAGCTTGTCGAAGGAGCCGCCGCCCATCAGGGAATCCCCCGTGTTCGCGACGGTATAGCTCACTGTGATCTCCCGCTTGAGATAGGGGCGCTCGGGGATGAAGTCCACAAAGGTGAGGTCCTCCGTCTTGCAATATCCCCTGATCGCCTTATAGGGGGCCTCGTCGTCGAGGTATTGGACATAGCTGAACACGGCGCCCTCTTTGAGCACGCGCACATAGTAGGTATAGGGGAGGACGAAGAGCCCGCTCTCCTCGTTCTCCGCCGCGTAGAACCAGACGTCCGTCGCCGCGGCGACCGCATAGCGCTCGGCCTCGTCGGCGCGGGCGCCGAGGGGGGCGGGGAAGAGGAACAGGGCGGCTGCGGCCAAAGCCGCAAGCAGAAGAAGTCGTTTCATAGCCGCTATCATAGCGTGCTTTTCCTCGCGTGAAAGAATTTAATTTGGCGAAATGAACGAGATTATAGAGAAAATCAAGGCGATCGAGGCGGAGCAGAAGCGGCGGCTTGAGAGCGACGCGCTCGCACGGTACAACCGCGGGGAGAAGATCCATGAGAAGCAGCTCCTGTTCCACCGCTGCTCAAAGCGCAACCGTTGGGTGTTCGGCGGAAACCGCTCGGGGAAAACCGAGTGCGGCGCCGTCGAAGCGGTCTGGCTCGCCCGCGGCGTCCATCCCTACCGCAAAAACCGCCCGAACGTATTCGGCTGGGTCGTCTCTCCCTCCCAGCAGGTGCAGCGCGACGTCGCCCAGAAGAAGATCCTCCACTATCTCCGCCCCGATCTGATCGCGGACATCGTAATGCTGAGCGGCAGAAAGGACAGCCCCGAGACGGGCGTCGTCGACCAGATCGTGGTGAAGAACGCCTTCGGCGGGACGTCCGTCATCGGGTTCAAGAGCTGCGACCAGGGCAGGGAGAAATTTCAGGGCAGCTCGCTCGACTTCGTCTGGTTCGACGAGGAGCCGCCGCGCGATCTCTATGAGGAATGCCTCATGCGCGTGCTCGACCGGGAGGGGGATATCTTCTGCACGATGACCCCGCTCAAGGGGCTCACCTTCGTCTATGAGGAGATCTACCTCAACCGCCGCCAAAATCCCGAGATCTGGTATGAGTTCATGGAGTGGGCGGACAATCCCTATCTCTCCGCGCGGGAGATCGCCCTGTTGCAGAGCTCCCTCGACGAGACCACCCTTCAATCCCGCCGCTTCGGCAAATTCTCCGCGGAAGGGGGGCTCGTCTACCCCGAGTTCGACGAACAGACCCATGTGATCGCGCCCTTTCCGATCCCGCCCGGTTGGCAGGACAAGATCTCCATCGACCCCGGGCTCAAAAATCCGCTCTCCGCGCATTGGTACTGCACTGACTTCGACGGGAACGTCTATGTCGTCGCGGAACATTACGCGGCGGGCGAAGACGTCGATTTCCACGCCTCCGCCATACGGGCGATCTCCGAAAAGTTGGGTTGGAAACGGGACGTCAAGGGCAGGATCGAGGCGCTCATCGACTCTGCCGCGGGGCAGCGTACGCTCGCCTCGCAGAGGAGCGTCTCCGAGCTCTTCTATGAGCGCGGCATCCTCGTCGATCCGCGGGTAGACAAGGATGTGTTCGCGGGCATCGCGCAGGTGAAGAGCTATCTGAATCCGCACAACGGGCTGCCGAATCTGTATCTGTTTCCCTGCTGCACCAACATGATCCGCGAATTCAAGGGATACTTCTGGGGGAGCGGCGAATCGCCCGTCAAGCGGGACGACCATGCGATGGACGAGCTGCGCTACTATCTCATGAGCCGCCCGCGTCCCGCAAAAGCGGAGGAGAGCCCGATAAAGCGGGACAAGGAAAAGAGAATCAGGCAACTGAGGAGAAAATAATGCAAGAGGATAAGATCAAGAACGCCGTGCTCAAGGTCGCGCTCGGGTATTCGCTCGAGGAGGTGACGGAGGAGTACGGCGTGGAGGACGGGGAGCTGAAGCTCGTCAAGAGGCGGGAGACCCGCAAGGACGTCCCGCCCGATCTGAAGGCAGTGAAGCTGCTCCTCGAAGAAAAAGATTGCTCCGAGCTCTCGGACGAGGAGCTCGAAGCGGAGAAAAAGAGACTTCTGAACATGCTCAAGGAGGAATATGACCCAACAAACAAGCAACGAAGCGAAAAAACGGGAGGCGGAGGCGCTCCGGAAGAGCAATCTCGCCCGTGAGATCGAGGAGGACTTTGCCGCGCGGCAGGCGGAGCGGCGGCAGCTCGAGCGCGGCTGGCAGCTCAACATGAATTTCGTGAGCGGCAACCAATACTGCGACATCTCCCCCGCGGGCGAGCTCGAAGAGGAGGAAGAGGCGTTCTTCTGGCAGTCCCGCCGCGCCTTCAACCACATCGCGCCAACCGTGGACACCCGTCTTGCCCGCCTTGCGAAGGTGCGCCCGATCCTGAGCGTGCGCCCCTTTTCGAACGCAGAGGACGACGTCAAGACGGCGCGGCTGTGCTCGAACATCCTCAAGTCGGTGGCGAGCCGCCTCGACCTCGATCGCGTGATCTCCCGCGCCACCCTCTGGTCGGAGACCTGCGGCACCGCGTTCTATAAGATCGTCTGGAACTTCGACGACGGCTATGTGATCGGCACCGACGAGACGGGACGCTCTCTGAGGGAGGGGGACGTCAACGTCATCGCG
>CANROI010000014.1 GCA_947632165.1 uncultured Clostridia bacterium | reverse complement strand
AAGACGGGAAAGCGCATCTTCCTGATGGCGCCCCTTCACCATCATTTTCAGGAGAAGGGCTACGCGGAGGGCAAGATTGCCTATGCCTATGCCGCCGTGACGGCGGCATTCGGAGGATTGATGCTGTTCCCGTTCGTCTGATCCCGTCCGAAGACGGGATCGAGGAGATTTTTTCATGCTGTATTCCAAACAAACTTTCCTCGTGGCGGGGCTCTCCCGCTCGGGGATCGCGGCTTCCGAGTTCCTCCTCTCGCACGGGGCGCGCGTCTACTGTTTCGACGACGTGGAGGAGGGCAGCGTCGCCGCGACCGCGGCTTCCCTCAAGGAGCGCGGCTGCACCATCCTACATAAGGAGGACCTCGGGCAGCGCTCGGGGGAATGCGACATTCTCGTGCTGAGCCCGGGGATCCCCGTGGACCATCCGCTGCCCGTCGCCTTCCGCCATGCGGGGAAACGGATCATCGGCGAGGCGGAGTTGGGGGCGCTCGCCCTCCGCTGTCCCGTCGTTGCGGTCACGGGCACCAACGGCAAGACGACCACCGTCACCATGATCGACGGGATCCTGAAGTCGGCGGGCATGAAGAGCATCGCCTGCGGCAATGTGGGGAGGCCCATCTCCTCCTGCGTGAACGAACTCGGCGAAGAGGGGGTCGCGGTCGCGGAGATCTCCTCCTTCCAGCTCGAGACCCTCTGTTCGCTCCGCCCGCACGTCGCGATCGTGCTCAACGTCACGGAGGACCATCTCAACCGCCATTACAACATGGAGAACTACGTCTATCTCAAGTCCCGTCTGCTCAAAAACAGCTACGAGAGCGAGTATGCCGTCCTCAACCATGACGATCCCATCGTGCGCGGTTTCGCCGAAAAGACGAAGGCGAAGGTCATATGGTTCTCCGTGCGCGAGCCCGTGGAGGGGGGATATCTCTCCGACGGCTGTTTCTGCTATATGGGCGAAAAACTCTTCCCGGTGGGCGATCTGCCCCTCGAGGGGGAGCACAATGCGGCGAATGCGCTCGCGGCGATCTGCGCCGCCAAGCTCATGGGCGTGCAGAGCGAAGTGATCGCCGCCGCGCTCAGGACCTTCCGCGGCGTCGCGCACCGTCTGCAGCGCATCGGGGAGCTGAACGGCGTGACGTTCATCGACGACAGCAAGGCGACCAACGTGGATTCCGCGATCAAGGCGGTGGGCAGCGTGCGGGGGGAGAGCGTGCTCCTCGTCGGCGGTAAGGATAAGGGCTATTCCTATGAGCCCCTCTTCGACGCGGTGAAGAATTCGGGCGTCGTCCACTGCGTGATCTACGGCGAGAACGCCTTCCGCATCCTCAACGCCGCCCTCAAGAAGGGGTTCACCGCGGTCACGCTCTGCCGTCCCTTCGACGTCGCCGTCCGCGTCGCCTATATGACGGCAAAACCGGGGCAGAACCTGCTGCTGAGCCCGGCTTCCGCGAGCTTCGACGCCTTCCGCAATTACGAGGAGCGCGGCGACCGCTTCCGCGAACTCTTGGCGGTGCTCACCGAGGAACGGGCGCGGGAGGGGAGCGCTCCGCCCGTGCCCGCAGAGGGCGGGGACGACGGAATTGCCGAATAGATTTCTGCCCGTCCGCCCGCCGGAGAGCGGGCGGACGGCGCGCGGCCGGGAGGCGCAAGCGAAGGGGAGGGGAGATCTCCTCTTTCTCGGCGCCGTCATTCTGCTCGCCGCCTACGGCGTCGTCTGCGTGTATTCCGCCAGCTCCTATAACGCCAAGACGCAGTACGGCGACGAATTTTACTTCTTCCGCAAGCAGCTCCTCGGGTTTGTGCTCGGCCTCGCGGCAATGGTCGCCGCCGCGCTGCCCGATTACCGCAAGTTCAAAAAATTCGGGCTGCCCGCCGTCCTCGTCTCCCTGTTGCTGCTCGCGCTCGTGTTCGTCCCCGGAGTGGGGAAGAGCAACTACGGCGCGACGCGCTGGATCGGGTTCGGCTCGTTCACGATCCAGCCCTCCGAGCTCGCCAAATACGGCTTTGTGCTCTTCGCGGCGGGCTATTTTGCCAAGGACCCCGCCCGCATGCGCACCTTCCGCGGGATCCTGCCCGTCTTGGGGATGGGACTTGCCGTCTGTGCGCTCGTGATCGCGGAGCCGAATATGTCGGTCACGATGCTCATCGCGGCGGTGACGGTAGGCATGATCTTTCTCTCGGGCGCCTCGTGGAAGAGCCTCTTTGCGATCGCCGTGCCCGCGCTCATCGCCGTGCCCGCGCTCATCTTTGCGGAGCCGTACCGCCTCAAGCGGCTCTCCGCCTTCCTCGACCCGTGGGCCTCTCCCAAGGACGAGGGCTATCAGCTCATCCAATCGCTGTATGCGCTTGCAAACGGCAATCTCTTCGGCACGGGGCTCTTCCGCTCCCGCCAGAAATACCGCTTCCTGCCCTTTTCCGAGAGCGATTTCATCCTCTCGGTCATCGCCGAAGAGACGGGCTTCTTCGGCGTGCTGCTCCTGTTTGCGCTCATCGGGCTGATCGTGTGGCGGGGGTTCAGGATCGCTTCGGAATGCGACGATTTTTACGGCTATATGCTCGTCTCGGGGATCATGCTCGCATTTGCGGTGCAGGCGAGCCTCAATGCGCTCGTCGTCAGCGGCTGTATTCCGCCGACGGGGCTGCCCCTGCCGCTCGTCAGCGCGGGGAATACTTCGCTCATCGTCACGATGGCGGCGATGGGGGCCGTCTACGGCGTCTCGAGGCACAACGGAAGGGCATTTCCTCATAAGATGTAGCGAGACAAAATACGCGGAAAAAACAGGACAGCCGATGAGGCGGTCCCGTTCGGCAGGGCTTTGCCCCTGCCCGAGCGTAAGGAGATGACTTATGGATAAATTTATCATAGACGGGGGGAGGCGGCTCTCCGGAAGCATTCGCGCGCAATCCGCGAAGAATTCCGTCCTGCCGCTTCTCGCCGCGTCTGTTTTAACGGAGAAACAAGTGACGATCCGCGAGGTGCCCGAGATCGCAGACGTGAGCTGCATGGCGCAGATCCTGCGCGAGCTCGGCGCCGGGGTGCGCTTCCGCGGCGGCGACGTTACCATAGACAGCTCAAACGCTTCCTGCCATGAAATTTCTTCCTCCCTCACGAAGGAGCTCCGCTCTTCGGTGTTCATGCTCGGTTCCCTGCTCACCCGGTTCCGCCGCGCGGAGATCGCCTATCCCGGCGGCTGCGACATCGGCTTAAGGCCCATCGATCTGCACCTTTCGGCGCTCAGGCGGCTGGGCGTCGAGATCGGGGAGTCCGACGGCCGTATCTGCTGCAAATGCGACGTGCTGCGCGGCGCGGAGATCGCGCTCGACTTCCCCAGCGTGGGCGCGACGGAGAACATCATGCTCGCCGCCGTCAAGGCGGAGGGAAGGACCACTCTGCAGGGCGCCGCCAAAGAGCCCGAGATCGTGGATCTGCAGAACTTCCTCAACGCGATGGGGGCGAAGGTCAGGGGCGCGGGCACGGATCTCATAGAGATCGAGGGGGTCACGGCCCTCCGCGGAGTGACCTATCTGCCCATCAAGGACCGCATCGAGGCGGGGACCTACCTGATCGCCTGCGCGATCTGCGGCGGCGAAACGGAGGTCGTGGGCGTCGAAGCGGAAAATATCCGTTTGCTTCTACATAAATTGCGTGAAAACGGTTGCAAAATCCATACAAAAAATGATAAAATAAGAATTGAAAGCAGCGGCAGGCTCAAATGCAACCGCCGCATCGAGACGATGCCCTTCCCGGGCTTTCCCACCGACCTGCAGGCACAGGCGACGGCGCTCAACAGCGGCGCCGAGGGCGGGGCGCTCATCGTCGAAAATCTCTTCGAGACCCGCTATAAGTATGTCCCGGAGCTCAGAAAGATGGGGGCGGATATCGAGGTGAAGGGTAGGAACGCCTTCGTGCGCGGGGTGCCCCGCCTGCATGGCGCCTCCCTCGTCGCGGGGGATCTGAGAGGGGGCGCGGCGCTCGTCCTCGCGGCGCTCGGCGCAGAGGGAACGAGCGAGGTGCTCGATCTGTCGCATGTGGACCGCGGATATGCCGATCTGCAGGGGAAACTCAAATCGCTCGGCGCCCGTATCCGCAGGGTGCGCGTCTGACCCTTCATGGGGGGCGCCGGTAAGGAGGTCATTCATGAAAAAAAAGTATTTGCTTGCCACCGCGATCGGGCTCGTTCTGCTCGGGGCGGTGATCGGAGCGGCGCTCAACGCCGTGTTTACGGTGACGGACGTCAAGGTCAACTTCACCGTGCTCTCCGAGCAGGGCGCCGAGGACGCCGTTGTGCTGCAAGAAAAACTCGAGGACCTGTTTATCGGCAAGAGCACCACGTTTGTCAAGCTCGAGGAGATGGACCCCGTCCTGGCGGCGTACCCCGCCTTCAAACTCGAAAAGGCGGAGAAGGAGTTCCCGCGCACCGTCACCGTGGCGGTCACCGAGCGCAAGGAGGCATTCGCGTTCCGCCGCGCCGACAACGGGCTCTTCGCCGTGCTCGACGAGGAGGGGAGATATCTCTATGACAAGAGCACGAACGAAAACCGCCGCAAGGGGGAGAACATCCTCTTCGACGGCTTTGTGTTCGCGGATACGCAGCCCGGCGAGGTCGTGCGGGGGGACTTTTTCGAAGCGGCGCTCGCCTTTGCGGACGTCTTTTGGGACGAGCTCGGCGACGCCCGCGCCAACATCGAGAGCATCTCTCTCATCGATACGGGCAATCCGGTCGAGAAGGACTGCTTCCTGCGCATCAGGATGCGGGAGGGCGTCTGCATGGAGGTGTACGATCCCCAAAGCTATACCACCGAAAAGGCGGAGGATATGCTCCGCAAGTATCTTTCGCTCACGGACGCGCAGCGCATGTACGGCTTCTTCGACGTCATGGATCTCCTCGATCCGTCGGACGCTGAAAGGCCCTACACGGTCAGCGAACATCACGAGCAGAGTTCCTTCCGCGCATAAAAACCTTCAAAAACTCACCGCGGACGCCCATGGCCGGGCGTCCGCGGTTCCCTTTATAAAAAGAAATGCACGCTTACACTTGAAAATATTGTGCCAATCTCTTGACACAGGCGGCATATTTTGTTATAATTATGAAAGAATCTACACGAGGGAAAAACTATGGCAGGACGGAGCGTAGCGGTTTTGGATATCCGTTCCTCGGAAGTGGCGATCTTCATCGGGGAGCGCGGCGTCAATCACACGTTCGTTTTCAAGGCGAGCAAGACCGAGCCCTACGGCGGGTATCAGGAAGGCGAGTTTTACGATGCGGACGATCTCTCCCGTGCGGTGACGCAGGCCCTCTCTGCCGTGGAACAGATCTGCGGCGAGAAAGTCAAGACGCTTTATGTCGGCGTCCCCGGAGAGTTCCTGAAGGTCGTCCCCAAGGAACAGACGCTCGGTTTTCCGAAAAAGCTCAAGATCGGGAGCCGTGAGATCGAGTCGCTCTTTGAGAGCGGGAAGGAGAAGATCAAGGGCTACCGCTTCATCCGCGTGACCAGCATGATCTACACGACGGCAGACAACCGCCGCGTCGCCAATCCCACGGGGCTCTATTCCACGGGGCTCTCGGGCATCCTCTCCTATTTCTACTGTGCGGAGTACTTCGCAAACACGGTTGAACGCATCTTCTCGAGATCGAAGATCACGCTCCGCTATCTGCCCACGCAGCTTGCGATGGCCTCCTATCTCATCCCGCCCGAAACGCGGGACGAATATGCGCTCTTCCTCGACGTCGGTTTTCTCTCTTCGACGGTCAGCGTCCTCCTCGGCGGCGGTGTGCTCGCGCAGCGCACCTTCTGGGCGGGGCAGGGGCAGATCGCCGTGCGGCTCATGCAGCGCTTCAAACTGCCCTACGAGGCGGCGGTCGCGCTTCTCACCCGCTCCAACCTCTATCTCAGGAAGGAGGCGAAGAGCCGCGAATTTACCTTCCGCGGCGCGTCGTACGAAGTCGCGGCGGAGGAGCTCAATGAAGAGATCAAGGCCGGGCTGGACGAGCTGTGCGAGGCCGTGAGCGCTTTTTTGGAGGAATGTTCGGGCAAGGAGCTCGATTCCAAGCCCCTCTACATCACGGGCGAGGGGCTCGACGGGATCCGCGGCTCGGTCGAACACATTTCCAAGCGGCTGAACTGCGTGTGCGAACAGCTGGCGCCCGATCTGCCCTACTATAACAAACCCTCGATGAGCTCGCGCATTTCCCTCATCGACATGGCTTGCGAAGATAACCGCATGAGCGGGTCTCTATACAACAGACTATTAAACGTATTCGGAGGTTAAATTTATGTTCAACGACAATAACCCCTATGTGGGAAGAGATAACTCGGACCGTTCGCCGATGCATATCCCTCCCGTTCCGCAGGATCCGGAATACACGGGCAGGGCGCGCATCAAGGTGATCGGCGTAGGCGGCGCCGGCAACAACGCCGTGAACCGCATGATCGACGCGGGCATCACGAGCGCCGAATACGTGGCGGTCAATACGGACGCGCAGATCCTCGCCTGCAGCAAGGCAGAGGTCCGGATCCAGATCGGCGCGCGCCTTACGAAGGGGCTCGGCGCGGGCGCGGATCCCGAGATCGGCAGAGCCGCCGCAGAGGAAAATAAAGACGAACTCGTGAAAGCCGTCGAGCAGACCGACCTTCTGTTCATCACGGCCGGCATGGGCGGCGGCACGGGCACGGGCGCGGCGCCCGTCATCGCCAAGATCGCGAAGGATCTCAAGATCCTCACGGTCGCGGTCGTCACGGAGCCCTTCTCCTTCGAGGGCAAGCGCAGAATGGACAACACGATGAAGGGGCTCGATAACCTCAGAAAGTACGTCGATACCCTCATCATCATCCCCAACGAGAAGATCGGCGACGTCGTTCCCAAGAACGCGCCCATGTCCGAGGCGCTCCGCGTGGCGGACGAGGTGCTCAAACAGGGCATCCGCGGGATCGCGGATCTCATCGTCACGCCCGCGCTCATCAACCTCGACTTCGCGGACGTCAAGACCATTCTCAAGGATAAGGGGCTCGCGCACATGGGCGTGGGCGTCGCCAAGGGCGAGAACAGGATCGTCGAGGCGGTGCGCCTCGCCGTCAACTGCCCCCTGCTCGAGACGACGATCGAGGGCGCTACGGGCGTCATCCTGAACGTCGTCGGCGGCAACGACCTCACCTTCGACGAGGTGAAGCTCGCCGCAAACCTCATCCACAGCGTTGTGGACTATTCCGCAAACATCATCTTCGGTGCCTGCATCGACGAGAATATCAGCGACGAAGTGGAGGTCACCGTCATCGCGACGGGCTTTCCCTCCAACGGGCTGCGCGCGGAGACGACGCGCTCGGCAGGGATCCAGCCCGGCTTCCAGCAGCCCCGCACCTCGGCGCCCCAGCAGCCGCCTCAGCGGCAGGGCGGGCTCGGCGGCTATCAGCAGCCCGCACAGCCCCAGAGAACGGGCCAGCCCGCACAACCCCGCAGGTTCGAGCCTTCGCCCTTCGCACAGCCCGCGCAGCAGGGCGGTTTCCAGCAGAATATGCAGGGCGGCTATCAGCAGCCCGCACAGCCCCAGAGGATGCCGCAGCAGCCCGCACAACAGCCGCAGAACGGCGGCTATGGCTATCCCCAGCAGCAGGCGCCGCAGCAGTTCGGCGGGCAGGGTTTCCAGCAGCAGCCCGCTCAGCAGCCGCAGAACGGCGGCTACGGCTATCCCCAGCAGCCCGCGCAGCAGCCGCAGGGATTCAACGCGAACGCGCCCTATGCGCAGCAGCCGCAGCGGAACGCGCCTCCCGTCGAGGATGCTGATGTAGACGAAGAGTTCGAGGCAGAACCCCGCGACCGTCAGCTTCCGGACTTCGTGAGAAGGCTCATCGGCAAGAAGAAATAAGGCCATTGCGGCATGGAACGCGCCCCGGCATCGCCGGGGCGTTATGATCAATCATCAAGGAGGCAAGATATGTTAAAAGACTTGGGCGTAAAGCCCTATGTATTCCCGATGCCCGTACTGCTCATCGCGACCTATGGCGAGGACGGCAAGGTAGACGTCATGAACATGGCATGGGGCGGCATCTGCGCCGAGAACCTGGTGGCGCTCAACATCAGCGAGGACCATAAGACGACGGAGAACCTCAAGAAGAGAGGGGCGTTTACCCTGTCGATCGCGGACGTTCCCCACATCGCCGAGGCGGACTTCTTCGGCATCGCCACAGGCAACAAGATGGGGGATAAGTTCGAGCGCACGGGGCTCACCGCCGTCAGGAGCAAGAAGGTGGACGCGCCCGTCATCGAGGAGTTCCCGCTCACGCTCGAGTGCAAGGTCGTACAGATGGGGGAGGAGAAGTCGGGTTACCGCGTTTTGGGCGAGATCGTAAACGTCCTCGCCGACGAGAAGGTGCTCGACGGAAAGGGCAAAGTCGATCCCAAAAAGCTCAATGCGTTTGTGTTCGATCAGATGCAGAACGGCTACTATGCGATCGGCGAAAAGGTGGGGCAGGCTTGGCACAGCGGCGCCCCGCTCATGAAAAAATAAGACGAAACGCGCTCGCTTGTAAGGTGTGTGTATTCGTGCGGCAGTGGAGGCGGGTATGCGGCAAGAGAAGTTTTGCACGCAAGCGGTGCATTTTACGCCGTTCGGCGAGGTCCCGGACGATTGCTACGAAGTGACCTCCGTCGTGCGGGACGGGGACGGGACCCGCATCCTTCTGACGGGGGAGCGCTGTGTGCTCATGGTGGAATTCGGGTTTGTGGAGGCGCTCCGCATCTGTGACGAGGGGAGGCGGATTCAATCCTACCATCAGATCGGAGACCTGCAGGGCTACCGCAAAAGGAATTTTTGCGGGAATCCGATCTTCCGTGTCGGAGGAGATTCTGACTTTTCGGAGTGGCTGAAATCCGAGAGCTGCGGCTTTTCCTTTCGGGATGAACTCTATGCGGTGATTACCCAAAACGACTTCATCGATATAGCCGCCGCCTTCCCGCCGAAAATCAAAGCCGAGAACAGATGAATTGATTAAATTGCAGAAGGGCCGCCGCCCCGCGCAAATACTTGCGCGGGGCGGCGGTATCAAAGGCAATTTTTCGCATATTTCTTGCGCAAATGCGCTTTTTATGGTACAATGTTTTCATGCAACGTCTCTTTGGAGGTCAACGGTGAAAAAGGTTTCCGCATTTCTTTCGTGTCTGCTCGGCGGGGCGCTTTTCTTTTCCCTTGCGGCGTGTGCGCCCAAAGGGGATCAAAGCGGAGACGAATCGGCTCGGGATTCCGAAACTTATGGCCGTCTTCCCGATGGCGGCGCGGCGCAGGGGATCGACAAAGACGACCCCTACACCTGGTTCGAGGGGGACAAAAAGACCCTTCCGAGTCGTGCGCAGTGCGGTGAAATTACCGTCGGGATGCGCCTTGATGAGGTCATCCGAAAACTCGGCAAGCCCCAGCGGGACGTCGGCTACGGCGCATGTCTCTTCCAATTCGACGTGGCGGACGGCTCCGTGTTCACGGTGACGTTCCTGCCCGATCCTGCGGCGGCGAGCCCTTCGGAGTATGACAGGCTTTCCGTCTCCGGCACGACGTTCGGAATGGAGATCCCCGATCTCTACTTTCCGCAGCAGACGGTTTTGAGCGAACTCTATCCGTGGATGCTCGAAGCGGGGGATATTGTCAAGGTCCGCTATGAACAGGCCTTTATCGGCGTTGCGCCATACCATAATTTGAGAAATATTTCCTACTCGACGAACCGGACGGATATTGCAAACGCCTGTCGGCTCTTCTCCTCGCCGCTTCATGCCATCTCCCAAAGCGAGGGGCAAGTGGATGGGGGCGGTTATGTGCGATACGATTTTATCACGGCGGAAGAGACCTATTCCGTCACGATCTCCAACGGCACCGTTTGGATCGGCGGGCAATACTATCGCTTCGACGGCGAGATGCCTGAATTTACAGCCCCCGACGAAAATTGCCACGCGTTCATCACCTATACCCCCGACGATCCCTATGAGATCTTCACCTATGCGGAGGAGCGTGAGAAGGTCGGCGGCTTTTACGGTTTGGGCGAATTTGAATTTCGGGTCTACGACGGCCTGCCCGAAAATGCGCCCCGCTATATTCTGAAGAGCGCGGGCGGGGTCGAGCTTTTGATTTTGTCCGCAGATAAATTCCTCATCGAGGGCGATGACAATACGGTGATCTATCAGCTCACGGGCGACAAGGACTTTTCGGAGTTGTTCGCCTCGACGGATGATCTGCTTTAAGGTTCAACTCTTTTCACCTTAACGCAGAAAGCCTTCTGTTCAATCCATATAGGATTGAAAACTGTTTTCAAACTGCGTTTTTACGGTTTCTTTGAGCGCGGCGGTCACATCGAACGTGCCGCCGATTTTCGCCGTCTCTTTGGAGTAATCTCCCGTTTCAAAGGCAAGATCGTATGCGGAGCGGAAACTTTTATAGTAATTGAGTTCTGCGCTGAAAAAGGGATCGGGCTGAATGAACATACTAAAACAGCGCAAAAAAATAAAGGGTCTTGCGACCCTTTATCGATTTTTTATCACCTTTTGGACTCACGGAAATTCTTTTGCAGAAAAGAATTTCGTGAACTTAGTACATTCCGTCCATTCCCGCGGCGGGAGCTGCGGGTGCGGGAGGGGTGGGGATATCCGTCACGATCGATTCCGTGGTGAGCAGGGTGGAGGCGACGGACGCCGCATTCTGCAGCACCGAGCGCGTGACCTTGGTGGGGTCGATGATGCCGCTCTTGACCATGTCGGTGTACTCGTTCTTGAGCGCGTCGAAGCCGAAGCTGGGCTTACCGTTCGTCAGGATCTTGTCTACGACGACGGAGCCGTCTACACCCGCATTTGCGGCGATCTGGCGGACGGGTTCCTCGCACGCTTTCAAGATGATGGAAGCGCCCGTCTTTTCGTCGCCCGAGAGCTCGGAGACGAGCTTCTGCAGCACGGGAATGCAGCTCAGAAGGGCAGAGCCGCCGCCCGGCACATAGCCCTCTTCAACGGCCGCACGGGTCGCTGCAAGCGCGTCGTCGATGCGGAGCTTCTTCTCCTTCATCTCGACTTCGGTCGCCGCGCCCACATTGATGACCGCAACGCCGCCCGCGAGCTTTGCAAGCCGCTCCTGCAGCTTCTCTTTGTCGTAATCGGAGGTCGTGACCTCGATCTGCGCCTTAATGGAGGCAACGCGCGCCTTGATGGCCTCTTTGTCGCCCGCGCCGTCGATGATCGTTGTGTTGTCCTTGTCGACTTTGACCTGGTTGGCTCTGCCGAGCATGTCGATCGTCGCGTCCTTGAGCTCGTAGCCGAGGTCGGAGGTGATGACGGTACCGCCCGTGAGGGTCGCGATATCCTCGAGCATCGCCTTTCTTCTGTCGCCGAAACCGGGGGCCTTCACCGCCACGCAGTTGAACACGCCCTTGAGCTTGTTGACGATGAGCGCCGCGAGCGCGTCGCCCTCGACGTCTTCGGCGATGATGAGGAGCCGTGCGCCCTGCTGGGCAAGGGGCTCGACGATGGGCAGGATCTCCTGCAGACTGCTGATCTTCTTATCCGTGATGAGGATGTAGGGGGAGTCGAGCACCGCCTCCATCTTATCGGTATTGGTGACCATATAGGCGGAGGCATAGCCGCGGTCGAACTGCATGCCTTCGACGGTGGTGAGCTCGGTCGTCATGGACTTGCCCTCTTCGACGGTGATCACGCCGTCTTTGCCGACGATCTCCATCGCCTTGGCGATGAGTTCGCCGACCGTCTCGTCGCCCGCGGAGATGGACGCGACCTGCGAGATCGCCTTCTTGCCGTCCACGGTCTTGGAGATGGACTTGAGCTGTTCGACGGCCGTCTCTACGGCCTTGTCGATGCCCTTTTTGAGGATGATGGGATTGGCGCCCGCGGCGAGGTTCTTGAGCCCTTCGCGGATGATCGCCTGCGCAAGGAGCACGGCGGTGGTGGTGCCGTCGCCCGCGACGTCGTTCGTCTTGGTGGAGACTTCTTTCACGAGCTGTGCGCCCATGTTTTCGAAGGGATCGTTAAGCTCGATCTCCTTTGCGATGGTCACGCCGTCGTTGGTGATGAGGGGCGCGCCGAACTTCTTGTCGAGCACAACGTTGCGGCCCTTGGGGCCGAGGGTAATCTTAACGGTGTCGGCGAGGACGTTCACGCCCGTTTCGAGCGCCTTTCTTGCGTCATCGCCGTATTTGATCTGCTTTGCCATGATATTTCACTCCTTAAAGATGATTTTTGATTTTTGAATGTCGGGCAAATTAAACCGCAAAGGTAGCTTTCCTCACGGGGAAAGATTGCGCAGCGAGCTTTCCGTGAACCTACTCTACGATTGCCAAAATATCGCTCTGCTTGATGATGGTAAATTCCTTGCCGTCTACCTTAAAGTCGGTGCCCGCATACTTCGCGCAGAGCACTTTATCGCCCACTTTTACCTGCATGCAGATCTCTTTGCCGTCCACATTGCCGCCGGGACCGACCGCAACAACGACGCATGTCTGCGGCTTCTCCTGGGCCGAAGAGGGGAGAATGAATCCGCTCTTTGTCTTTTCCTCGACGTTGACCGCTTCTACGACCACTTTGTCGAACAATGGTTTGATATTCATGATGACCTCCTGTTGGCTTTTTTGCAGTTCCCTGCAGATGTTCCTATCTATTATAAACGGGAAAGATCGGATGTCAAACAGAAAAAGGCATTTTTTTTGGAAATTTTTGCAAATTACAAACGGCCGAAGGGGAGGGGAGAGCCGAGTGGCATAGAGAGAGCGACCGCCCGGGATAGGCGATCGCTTCCGAAAGCCGCTTTGCCGCGGCATGCACCGTCCGGAAAACAGGTGCGGCCGAATTGAAATTCACGCGTTTTTTACTAAACCGTATAAAATTTGTTCGTGCGAACAATCGAATGGGTTTTCAGGAGCCATAAATTATAGCGCGCCGAAGTATTGAGTGAATTGAATACCGATAAAAGCACCGCGGCAAGGATCCACAATCCTGCACCGATCATCATAGACAGCTTGCCCGCTTCGTAAAAATCCCATGTCCCGCTGATATAACAGTTGCAAATCGTCAGCGTCAGCAAGAAGATCCCCATGCAGAGTAAAAGTTGAAAGAGGCAGCATTTGAGTGCGTAATGTCCGTTGTTTGGGCGCCATTCTTCCCACAGCGATCGCTTTTCGCTGCGCGCCAGCGTCTGATAGTTGCGCGGCGGCTGTCCTTTTCCGTCAATGAAAAAGTCCGGGCTTTTATCCAAGATATTACATAAAACGGAGAGCATTTCGAACGACGGTTGCGCGGTGCTGTTTTCCCAACGCGACAATGCCTGCCTTGTGACGAAGATCTGTTTTGCGAGTTCCTCCTGCGAAAGCCCTTTCTCTTTCCGCGCTTCCGACAATTTTTCTCCGAACGTCATATTTGAGCGCCTCCTTTTTTACTTCATTCTATCACTTTAGGGAGGATCGTGCAAGGGAAATGGCCGCAACAGTTTGTTGCGCTCCGTTGCGATTTTTGGTGATCGCTATGACGCAGTCATAGCCTTGCATGAAATACGCCCAACCTAATTCGAGCCATAATGAGGGCTCCCGAAAAAGATTGCGAAGCAAGATTTTTCGGGAAAAGGAGCCGCAGGCGTAAAATGCAAAGAAGCTGCCCTTTTGGACAACTTCTTGCGAAATGCGCCTTGCGGCGACGTGGTGCCGCTGACAGGGATCGAACCTGCATGGTCTCCCACGGGATTCTAAGTCCCGCGCGTCTGCCGATTTCGCCACAGCGGCATGAATATGAAGTTGGGAGCGCGGAAAAACGTGCGCGGCGGAGACGACCCATGCGGGCCTCTCCGCCGCGCCGCAGACGGACGGATCTTATTGTTCCTGCTGATCCGCAATGGCGGCTTCCTGCATCGTCTGGGATCCGTGCGAGTTCCCGCTTTCCCGCTTGAGCTGACTTCTCACGATGATAAAGTAGATGGAGATCGCGAGGCAGATGCCCGCGGCGAGAAGGGCGATCCAGCCGCTCGTGAAGAAGTTGATGCTCGCCACTTCGAGGATCATGCCGACCTGCTCCGCTCCGCCGAGGATGGAGGGCAGGAACGTCTTGATGACGGGGAACAAGACGGTGGGGGCCAGGAAGAGGAGGAGGAAGGGGAGCCAGCCGAAGAGGATGGGCGCCTTCAGCCTGACGGTGGGGTCCTTGACGACCGCAAAGCCGCAGACCTTGACGATCAGTTTAATGAGCACATAGACCCATGCGAGGATCCCGAGCAGATAGAAGGCACAGAAGCCCATCAGGGCATATTTCACATAGCGCGCGACGTCCGAGTTTTGCGAGAAGATATTGCTTGTGATGTAGGTCTTGAGCTCCTGCTTGAGCCGTGCGGCGGAATCCTTTTCCTCGGCAGCCGGCGCTGTGTCTGCCGCCAAAGAGGTCGCGGCGGTGTTCTTCGAAGTGTCGTCATCGGAGGAGCCGTTGGCGTCTGCCAGGAACTTCGCCAAAATGTCATAGATATCGATATTGCCGTCTTCGTCGGCATAGTCCGAGAACACGCCTTCAACGGCCTGGCGCACCGAGTCGCGGTCCTCGTCGGAAAAGTCGAAGTCCTTGAGGTTGGGATCGTCGCTCGAGGAGAACTTCCCATAGATGTCGTCTGCAACGTCGAGCACCTTGTCCACGACTTCGTCAACGGTGGTGCCCTCTTCTCGGGTGAACAGGTCCGCGAGCTGCCCCGTCGCTTCGTCTATGTATTCGTCCGTGATGCCGAGATCCTTGAGCGTTTGCTCGACCTCCTCGCTCGAAACGGGAGAATCGGGGGAGGAGAGCAGATCCTTTACGGTGCTCTTCACCTCGTCCTTCACGAACTTCTGCGCCGTGGATTTTGCGACTTTCGGCATGACTGCGTCGAGTACGCCGCCGAGCTGATCGACGATGGTATCGACGTTCTTATCGATGAGGCCATCGATCATGGCTTCGGAATCGGGGCTGAAAGAGGAGAAGAGGTCGTTCATTCCGACCGCAACGGAGAAGTTGAGATCGGAAGTGCTCTCTTCCGAGAAGATCTCGTCGATCTTTACGCCCTCGATCTCATCCGTTCCCAAAAGTCCCTTGACGGAGGAAGCGGTGAGGGGATAGCGGATGCCGATCTGCCAGAACGGAGCAAAAAAGTAGCCCACGATGGCAAGGATGCATGCGACGGCAACGATGCCGTTCAGGATCCAGACGGTAATGCGTTTTGCTGAAGACATATTCGAAAATGCTCCTATAAAAGAATCGCCTCTATTCTATCAAAAAGGACGGACGATGTCAATGAATTTATCAAAAAATCCGGGAGGGAAAATTGCGGCCGAAATGGCCGAAAGGGATAAATTTAGAAAAAAATCGCAAAAACCGCGGAAAAACAATTGACAAGAAAGCGAATCTTTGATAGAATGTACAAGCGTTGATTGATGCGGGTGTAGTTCAATGGTAGAATTCCAGCCTTCCAAGCTGGCCGCGTGGGTCCGATTCCCATCACCCGCTCCAATTTCGCACATGAGTACAGAATGCGCCTGTAGCTCAGGTGGATAGAGCAACGGCCTTCTAAGCCGTGTGTCAGGAGTTCGAGTCTCTTCAGGCGCACCAAATTATATGGCGGGTGTAGCTCAGTTGGTTAGAGCGCCAGATTGTGGCTCTGGAGGTCGCAAGTTCGATTCCTGTCGCCCGCCCCACATTGTTTTTCAATGGGGTGTAGCCAAGAGGTTAAGGCACCGGATTTTGATTCCGGCATTCGTTGGTTCAAATCCAGCCACCCCAGCC
>CANROI010000013.1 GCA_947632165.1 uncultured Clostridia bacterium | reverse complement strand
ATTCTGCGCCGTATTTTTCATCGTACGCGGCGATATCGAATTTGAACCCGTTGAGGAAGGTCGCGTCTGCCGTGCGATCTTCTTCGGTGGGTACCGTCGTCATCGTGCCGTCGAAGTTGGCGCGGGACAGATAGGAATCGATGTGACTGCTCACGTCCCCGAAGAGTGCGGTGACCTCTTCCTTCGGGAAAACGGTCTCGTTGATGCGGTAGGACGCCGTGGGATTCTTATCCCACCAGCATTCATGCGAATTTCTGCCCACATAGATCGCATAAGTGCCGCTCTCGAGCTCGTAAGTCGTCTTGCCGTTGCCGTTTGCGTCGCTGTAGTCGAAGGACGCCATATCCGCAACGTTGAGCGTGAGGGTGACCTCTTCGGACTTGCCGGGCTCGATGATCCCCGTCTTGGCATAGTCGCCGAGGGTGACGAAGGGCTTCTCGATGCGGCTCACGTCGTTGATCTTGTAGGGTGCGCTGTAATAGAGCTGCACGACGTCCTTGCCGGCCACGCTGCCCGTGTTGGTGACCTTGACCGTGATCTCGATCTTATCGCTCGTAAGAGCCGTCCCCTCGTTGAGAGTGCTCCCCTTCTCGGGCTTGACGGAATCCTGGACGATCTCCCATTCGAACTCGGTGTAAGACTTGCCGTAGCCGAAGGGATAGACGACGTTCTCGTCGTACCAGGTATCCGCGTTTTCCGCATAGTCTTCGGCGAGCTGATGGGAATAGCTCTCCCAATAGCGGTAACCGACGTAGATCCCCTCTTCGTATTCGACGAAGTAGTAGTCCGTGCCTGTATAGCGGTTGCCGTCGGTCACGTTGTTGTTGCCGATGTTGTTCCAGGTGGGATCCTTGGTGAAATCGCGCGCGTAGAGGTCGACGAGCCTGCCCGAAGGATTCACATTGCCGTTGAGGATCTCCCCGAGGGCATTGAGCCCGGAACCGCCGGGGCTTGCGATCCAGATCGCCGCGTCGATCTTGTCGTTGTCCTCGATGAAGCCGAGCTCCATGGAGGTCGCGCAGTTGATGATGACGATGACCTTGTCGAATTGTTCCGTGACATGGTCGATGAGCGCTTTCTCGTTCAGATCGAGTTCGAGGTAGTGATCGCCCTCTTCGGAACCGCTCAGGGGCGTGCCGCCCGCACCCGTCAGCATGGTACGGGGAAGATCGAATCCCTCGCCGCCGATCCGGGAAATGATGATGAGCGCCGCGTCATTATAGGAGCCGTAGGAACTCGTGATATCGGACGAATATTTTCCGATCTCCGGCTCGCCGTGCAGGAGCCCGAAGGTCTGCGTACCCATGGCGGGATTGGCAGATCTTCCGCTACCCGAGGCGCTGCCCTCGTAAAACTTCTTGAGCGTGGGGTTGCATTCATAGCCCGCGAGCTCGAGCGCATCGTAGAGCCCGACGTTGGACGAAGAATCTCCGCCGCCCGAGCCCGATCCGCCGTAGACGATATTCACGCTGTTCTTACCGAACACGCTGATCTTGGGCTTTGCGGAGGCCTTGCCCTCATTGGATTCGGGCGTCTTGACGGGAAGCGCGCCGCCCTCGTTCTTGAGGAGAACGAAGCCCTCGGAGGCGATGGTCTCGTTGAGCAGATTCGCCTGGCGGAGCGCCGCCTTCTTATCTTTGATCTCTTCGGTCGGCTCGAATTGGTTGAATTCATCCGTATCGAGTTCGAAGTACTGATACTTGGAGGGATCGCCGCTTACGAGCACGCGGCGTTCGCCGCCGAGGACGGTCTTGACCGTGCCATAGAGAAAGGTGTTCTGTGTGACGACGACGGCTGCCGTGATCAGCACGAGCAGCACGCAGACGGTCGTAAAGAACCATGCTTTACAGTATTTCCAGACCAACTTCATGACGCACCTCTTACTTGTTGGTGTTATACTTCTGAGGCGCCCAGGTGATGGTGGAAGTCGTGGTGAACTGCACAAAGTCGATGCCGGGGCCGCCCGAGCTCGAACCCTTCATGAAGGTGTTCTCTCTCACGATGAGCACGAGCGAGTTCTCGCCCTCGTTCAGATCGACGTTGCCGACGGTGAAGAGCTTGGGAGCGCCCCAACCGCCCGCCGTGCCTTCCATGGCAAAGCTGCTGTAGCTGACTTCCTTTCCGTTGAGCAAGATCCCGAATTCCTTGGGGGTAAAGGTGACCGCGCCGAGCTCGGAGAGAAGCTGGATCTCGAGTTTGACGCCCGACGCCGCGGCCGAAGATTTGAACTTGAATTCGATGTTCCAGCCCGTCTGGTGCGTGTAGCCGACGAAGTAACCGTTGCTTGCGGAAGCGGATGCCTGTACGTGCTGTTCATCCGAAGCAGCGCCCGAATAGCCTGCGCCGCTCTTGCCGATGAGGTTGACATATTCCGCTTCGAGTCTGCCGTTCTGTGCGACTTCTTCGGGATCTCTGACCTCGATCGAAATGTTGCAGGTGGAGTCCGAATAGCCCGCTGCGCTCGCGACGACCGCAAATGCACGCTTCTTGACGGAGGCGGTAGGTGTGCCGCCGATCATGCCGTCTGCAGAGAGCGTAAGGCCGTCGGGAAGCGAGGTACCCTCCGCGATCTTATAGGTGATCGCAAGCCCCTCGGGTGCAAGCGTGGATTTGACGCTCGCGCTGTAAGGCGTTCCGACGATCGCCTGTTCGAGGGTGAACGTCTTGTCGTAGGGAAGCGCGGGCTCCACGATCTTGAAGGTGATGGTCGCGGTGACTTCTTTTGCGCAGCCTTCCGCGGAGGCCGTGATTTTGACCTTCGTATCGCCGTTCTTCACGGGCGTGCCGTAAACGGCGCCGTTGGGGAAGAGTTCCAGCCCTTCGGGCATGGTTTCGCCGTCCGCAAGCCTGTAGGTGACGCTCGCCTCGTTGGAAGCGGTCGCGGTCGCGAAGGAGCCCTCTTCGCCGGGAAGCCCGACATAGAGTTTGCCGACCATCGCGCCGGTCACCGTCTTGTTGGTGTGGCCGGAGATCTTGCCCTCGCCCTCTGCCGTGGACTTGCCAAAGATGATCAGAACCGACGCGGTCGCATCCTCGTAGCCCTCTGCGGAGGCGACGACTTTGAAGGACTGTCTGCCGTCTTGCGCGACTTTGCCGTGAATGAAGCCCGTCTCGAGCAGGGTGAGCCCCTCGGGCAGGGAGGAATCGGACGCCACTTTATAGGTGATGTTGTCCGCGCCCGTCGCCTTGTCGAGCATGGCGGTATAGTAGGCGCCCGCCACGCCGCGGTCTGCCGTGAAATCGTTATAGGTGATGCGGTCGACGCCCTCCTCTACCGTGAGCTTGAAGGTCGCGTCCGCGGAGGTATAGCCGGAAGCGGAAGCGGTGACCGTGAAGGAGGCCTCCGCCACGGCCGTCGTGGGCGTACCGGAGATCGCGCCGTCCGCCGCGAGTTTGAGCCCTTCGGGCAGAGCGCTGCCGCTCTTGAGCGCATAAGAGATGCCCGTCGCACCCGTTGCCGTCGCAACGGTCGCGGAATAGGCCTCGCCTACCGTCGCCGCCGCAAGGGTCGACCCGGTGTAGGTGAGCGCTTTTTCGGCGGGATCGGTGCCGGGATTGGTCCCCGGATTCGTCCCCGGATTCGTCCCCGGGTTGGTGCCGGGATTGGTCCCGGGATTAGGGCCGGGTCCGGGCTGGGGGGTTTCGTCGCAAGCGGCGCAGGAGACCGCCAATCCCAGGGCGACGAACAAAGAAAATGCTTTCAAAATCTTATTCATGTCTTATTTTCTCCTATCGACTAAAAAAATTTTTTCTATGTGCCGACTTTCGCCGGCACATAGAAAATTGGGGGGTAGGAACTATGCTTACAGTCTGATTACTTTCTCTTCTTCAGAACGATCGCCGCGCCGCCGAGAACGGTGACTGCCGCAACGAGCGCGCTGCCGAGGCCGATGACGCCGCCGCAGCCGCCTTCCTTGGGCTGTTCCGTAGTGTTCTGGCTATTCTGGAGATCTTTGATCTTGCTCTCAAGATCCTTGATCTGATCCTGAAGCTGCTTGTTCGAATCTTCGAGCTTCTTGAGGTCGTCCTTCGAGACTTCGCTGCCGCCCGCTTTTTCGAGCGCGGCGATCTTGTCCTGAGCCGCCTTGAGATCGCTCTGGAGAGAGGTGATCGTGCCCTGAAGCGTTTCGATCGTGGAATTCAACGTGGCGACCGTGGTCTGGAGCGCCTTGATCTCCTCGCTGCTATCTCCGCTATCGCCGCCGCCCGCTTTTTCGAGCGCATCGATGCGCTGGGTGAGCTCGGTGACTGTGGTGTTCAACGTATTGAGCTGGCTCCTGAGGACGCCGATCTGCGTTTCGAGGTCTTCGACCTGCGCTTCGAGTTCCGTGATCTTCGCTTCGAGCTGCTGCACATACTCATCTGCGTCGATCTCGAGCACGTCGATGATGGTCTGGGCGCTCTGCCCGATATAGTTGCTCTGGTCGTCCTTCGTGATCTTGATGGAAACGCAGAGGCTGTATTTCTGGGCCTTCAGGCCGTCGTGCTTGATTGTCACGATACCGGAAGTCTTGTCGATGGAGACATTGGCTGCGGGAAGCTGTTCGGCATTCGTCGCGCTGTTGTTGCCCTTTTCGGCCTCGGATCTGACGATGGCGTCGGGCTTCGTGATCTCATATTCAACGGTGTAGCCCTGCGCCTTGCAATAGGTTTCGTACACTTCGCTGTGGAAGTCGATCGTCAGGTCACTGCCGTCTGCATAGAACTTGTAGCTGTCGTTGACGCAGAGTTCGTCGTACTCGGTGAGTTTGCCCATTTCGCAAGTGTGGAGCACTGCGTAGCAGATGTTCTTGGTCGCCTGTCTCATGGCGGCGACATGAGTCGGAGTGAGCGCTCTGGGATCGCTGTAATCGGGACCGGACATGCCACCCCATTCGTTGGGAACGAGGGGTTCGGTGCAGCCGCCGACATGCTGACCTCTTGCGGAAAGCGAAAGATCATTTCCGGCACGGATCATCTGGTCGAGGTTCATGTAGCCGCCGTTCGCCCAGTCGGTGACGACGATGCCCCTGAAGCCCCATTCCTTGCGGAGGACGTTGGTGAGGAGCGGATAGCTTGCGCCCGTCCAAGTCGTACCGATGCGGTTGAAGGAGGACATGATGCCGAGGGCTTTCGAATCCTCTACCGCCCACTGGAAAGCTCTCAGATAGATCTCACGGATGGTCTGCTCGTTTGCATAAGTTGCAACGCCGTTACGATCCTGTTCCTGATCGTTGAGTGCGAAGTGTTTGATGTAAGGCATGACGCCTCTCGACTGCATACCCGCAACGACCTCTCTGCACATGGTCGCGGCAAGGGTCGCATCTTCGGAATAGTACTCGAAGTTACGTCCGGAGAAGGGAGTTCTGTGAATGTTGACGCCGGGGCCGTAGATGCCGTTGTAGCCCATCCATGCGCCGTCTTCGCCGATGAATTCACCCTGACGTCTTGCGATCTCCTTGTTGAAGGTAGCCGCAACGATGCAAGGGGAACAGAAGTAGCAGCGGTTGGAGCTGTGGCCGGGCGCCTGGAACACGAAGCCGAAGGGGCCGTCTGGGTTCTTGGATTCGGGGATGCCGAGCGCTTCGACGGCCTGCGTCGTGAAGTAGCCCTGCTCCACGAACGCAACAAGCTGCTGCACAGTGAACTGGTTGAGGAACTGATCCCACATCGGATCATCGTAATCCTTATCTGCGAGCTCGAGGAGCTTGATGATCCCCTCTTCGTCGCCCTTGAGTTCGGTCTGCGCCTGGGTGGGCATCTTGTCGGTGTACCAAGGCTGGTCCTTATCGTAGTTCTCGCCGGTGGGATCGGAATATTCGCCGTCCTGCGACCGCGTACCGTAAATGCCATAGGTCGTGAGCTTGGTGATGGTCGCGGCGTCTGCCGTTCTCTCATCCTTGTCGGGATGGGTGGGCATCGTTCCTTCGAAGTCCATTCTGGAGAGCACTTCGATCCCTTCGCCCTTCAGTCCCTTGGAGACGTCGTCAAACTGGTTGTCGTTGTGATCGTTGTTCTCATCGATATCGATCTCGTACTGATAGCCTTCATCAAGGGTGATCGTCTTCTTGTTCTCCGTCTTTGCCTGATACCATGCATGCGCATTGCTGCCGACATAGAAGGTATAGTCGCCCTCGTCGAGCTCAAAGGTCTTATAGCCGTTGTCGTTGAGGTCGTTGAAGTCGTAAGACGCCATATCCTTCACGCGGATCTTGAGGGTCACGGTGTCGGTCGCCTGAGGCGCGATCTCCTTGGTCTTTGCGAAGTCGCCGAGCACGACATGGGATTTTTCGATCTCGTTGTCGTAATAAGGAGCGGAATAGTAGAGCTGAACCACTTCTTTGCCCGCGACGGAGCCCGTGTTCTTGACGGTGACTTCCACTTCGACGGTGCCGTCCTTCTCGATGGTCGAGGTCTTGAAGTTGACGTTCGTATACTCGAACGTGGTGTAGCTCAAGCCATAGCCGAAGGGATAGTTGACGTTCTCGTTGTACCACTTGTCGTTGTCGTCTTCGACGAAGGCGCGGGTCTCGAAATAGCGGTAGCCCACATAGATGCCCTCTTCGTAGGTGACGACGGTGGCGCTGCTCATGCTGCCGTCCGCGCTATAGACGCCGTTGCCCTTGGAGACGATCGGGCTCGACGAATTGCCGGGATCCTGCCGCTTTTCTCCCTCCTGGTTGAGGGAGAAGTTCTGATAAGCGGGGATGGACCAGAAATCCTTCGCGTATGTATCCACCGTCCTGCCCGAAGGGTTCACCTTGCCGGAGAGGATGCGGGGAAGCGCCGCAAAACCGGTGGAGCCGGGAAGCCCGACCCAGAGGATGGCGTCGCAGAGCGCGATGTCTTCTTCATGGAGTTCGAGGGGCTGCGCCGCGTTGATGACGAGGATGACCTTCTTGCCGCCCTTTTCGGAAGCGAGCTTCAGGACTTCTTTCTCGTTATCGTCGAGCATCAGGTAATGCTCTTCGAGGTAATTCTTGCGGCTTGCTTCAACGGGAGTGTTGCCGGGATTGCTCGTTGCGCCTTCTTCGTAGAAGTTCGTCACTTCATAGCCTTCGCCGCCGACACGGGAGACCATGACGATGTTCGCATCCTTATAATTTTCGAGGGTGCCGAGCAGCTCTTCGGAGTAGGAAGCGATGGGCGTCTCGCCCGTGATCATGTTGCTTGCGCCGTAAGAGTAGCTGGGTCTGCCCTCACCGGACTTCGCCTTGTCGCCGTAGAAGGTCTTCAGATCTTTATTGTAGGTGAAGCCCTCCGCTTCGAGCGCGGAGAAGACGTCGATGCCGGAACCGGAGTTCGCGTCGAAGGAAGAGGAACCCGATCCGCCGTAAGCGGGGTTCACCCAGTTCTTGCCCAACAGGTTGACCTTTCTGCTGCCTTCCTTGAGGGGAAGCGCATTGTTCTCGTTCTTGAGGAGCACGAAGCCCTCTTCGCCGATGGTCTCGTTGAACTTCTTCGACTTCTCGAGCGCATCTTCCGCACTGCTCGTCTCCAACTTCTGCAAGATCCCTTCGTAGGTCTTTGCTGCGGCGGAGACGTCGATCGCCGTACCTGCAAACGTGGTGCCGGCGAATAACAGTCCGACCGCCACGGAGCCAACGGCTAACATTGCCTTGTTTGCCTTTTTCATAACTACCTCCTAAAAATGTTTGTAATTGCGGTATTTTTCGTGTTTAATCATTATATTGAATAAAACGATACTTTACCATGGCATATACTATCACGGAAGCAGGTCATTTTCAAGTGCTTCGTCACGAAGCGCAAATTTCAAGTCACGCTTTACAAGCCGTTGTGGAAATCTCTTAAACAGACTGAAACAGGGAGGCTCACAGCCTCCCTTTTAGTACAATATTATTAAATATTTTGATTTCGCTCAGATCCCCGCCGCCTGCAGATACATAAAGAGCTGATCGGTGAAGTAGCGCGCGCCGTCGGTCGAGAGGTGGTAGTTGGTGTCGTAAAATGCCGCCTTGTCGAGGATGCAGTCGTCGAGGCCCATCACAATGCGCGCGGGGATCTCTTGCGAGGCGAATCCCTCCTCGATGAGGGAGGTGAGCGCCGCTCCGTCGAGACGGTTGAGCCCGTCGCCGTTGATGGGCGCATAGCCGAATCCGACCTTGACGCCGCGCGCGGCGATGCCCGAATAGACGGTCTTCATGGTCTCGATGGCTCTGTAGCCGCGGAAGTCTGCGGCGCCGAAGAAGGTGTAGGGCTTCCCCTCGTTTTCGAAGTGCCCGGGGCGCTCGAGGAGGAGATCTCCCCTCTTGCCCATGTAGCCGAGAGAGTCCTCATAGGTATGCTCTACGTAGTCGTCGGCGGACATCGACACCCGCTTCCCCGAGAGGTAGCTTTCGAATCCGCTCCAGACATCGGTATAGCTGTTGAGATCGAGCCGGGCGAGCAGATCGAAGTCCGCTTCGAGCGAGAGAAAGACGCGGGAATCGAACTGCGTCTGCGCGAGCAGCTGGTAGGGAGAGGCGAGCTCTGGCATGTGGACGAAGACGTCGCCCGCATGAAGCAGCTCGCGGATGAGGTCGATCTGATAGAGCGCGCAAGTCCCGCCGATCACGCCCATGTTGTAGACCTCGTACTTCCCGCCGTACGCGGCTTCGAGCTGTGCCGCATTGACGCCGTACCACACCCCGCATCCGCCGAAGAGGACCAGCTTCGGCTCCGACGAAAGGAGCAACAGTTCGATCTTGTTCGCGACCTGCCCGTTCTCGATCGTCCCATAGACGGGCGGAAGAACGGCGTTGAGATGAAGTTTGGAGGGAGACGCTTCGACGCCGAATGCGGTCGGCGAAAAATATTCGAGGTCGTCGAAGAGAACGACCTCCGAGAGCGCACGGTCGTAGCCGAAGGCGAGCGAAGCAACATACTTCAGCCCGACGGGAAAGACGATCTTTTTCAGAGAATGCCGG
Source organism: uncultured Clostridia bacterium (assembly GCA_947632165.1). Taxonomy (GTDB): domain Bacteria; phylum Bacillota; class Clostridia; order Christensenellales; family Borkfalkiaceae; genus Gallimonas. Next base: position 6,975 of record CANROI010000013.1, on the reverse strand, counting down.
TAGGTGATGGCGTTTGCCGCGATCCCGAGGACGGGCAACCCGCCGAGCGTCTCCGGGAGGACGATCTCCTCGTCCTCGCAGGTGCAGCCCGTGATCACGGCGGCGCGCTCCCCCTCCGCGGGCTCTGCGATCAGTTCGTCGAGCGTCCGCTTGTCCTCCTCCGCATAGAGCGCGCCCACGCGCGACGCGTTGATCTCGGCATAGATGAAAGAGCTTTCGGGGCTCCATGCCGCCCATTCCGCATAGAGCGTGACGGCGGACGGCGCAAAGACGCGGCTGCCGAGCCCGATGTGCTCGCCCGAGCCGTCCTCTTTGCTGTTCCAGCCGACAAGTGTGTATCCCTCCCGCTCGGCATAATTCGTCCCGCGCAGGGTATTCACACGCGGCTGATCGCGCAAGGTCACAACGGTGAGCGCTTCGCCGCCCTCTCTCAGAGTGCCGCCGTTGAGTTCATAGCGCACGGCGCGCTGGCCGGGGAACAGATTTTTGAGCGCCCCGCTCCCCCGCTCTACTTTGACCGAAAGGTCGGAGTCGACCTTCTTGAGCGTCAGATAGGAGGTCCCGCCCTCTTCGCGGATCTCGAAGCCGCCCGCGTAGCCGACTTCCGCAAGGCGCCCGGTGCCCGTCTCGAGCGCAAAGACGGCGTTTTCCCCCTCGGCGCAAAAGAGGCGCTCGTCGAAGTCGCCCGTGAGCGCAACTTCGAACGAGGCGGGAAGCTCCCGCGCTTCTACCTCTATGGTACGGGAATAGCGCACGTTCTCCACAATGAGATCGACGCCGCGCTCCGTCTCCACGGTGCGGCAGTCCCTGCCGTCCACCGAGCCGAGGCCGTAACCTCTGTCGAAGGTGAGCGAAAATACAGCGTCGCCGCCGCTTGAGACGGTCTTGACCCGCTCCTCGCACAAGACATGCTCCGTCTCGGTGAGTACGACGCGGAATTGCCGTTCGGGCTTCTCCCCGCCGCAGCCGCAGAGGCAAGCGAGCACGAGGGCAAGCGCGAGCGCAATCTTCGTATACTTTCGGATCCTCATCGTCAGTACCCCACAAGACGGTCGGCATAGCGCGACCAGAAATAATCGTTGGCATACGCCGAGAGCAAGGCGCGCTCGACGTAGACTTTCATATAAGGCGCGCCCTCCGTGAGTGCAAAGAACACATTGCAGCGGCCCGGCTCCTGCCCGGGCGCCATGCGGAGCTTCTTCAGGGCAGAACAGCCCGCAAAGCTGCCGTCCTCGATGCTGCGGATGTTGGATTGCAGGCAGATCTCCTCGACGACGGAGTTGCCCGCAAACGTCTCCGCAGAAAAGCCGGTCACCCGCTTGCCCTGTGCGCGGACGGGCACCGTCACCGAAACGAGCGCCTTCCCCTCCTCCGTCATTCCCACGATGCGGAGCCCGTCGCCGTCCGCCTCATAGAGGAACATGCCGGCATGGACGTCGTCCCCCTCCTCCTCTTCGGGCGCGGGAAGCGGCGGCTTTTCGGGCAGTTCGATCTCCGTCGGGGAATCGTCGCCGAGGCAGCCCTTGAGATCGCGTACGAGACGGCGGGTATACACGACGGCGCCCGCGGAATTGCAGTGGACGTTGCTGTCGTAGAACCACTCCCGTTCGAACAGATAGTCGAGCGGCGTGCCCATCACTTCGCAGCAAAGCTGTTCCGCAAGATGGGCGCGATAGGCTTCGATCATGCTCTCCTCCGTCCCCGCCCGCAGGCTCGCGACGTTGAGGGGAGCGAAGCCGAACAGCACCTGCGCGCCTCGCCGCGTGAGCGTGCGGGCGAACTCGTTGACGTAGCCGAGAAACTCCGCCGAGGCGACGTCCGTGCCAAAATCCGCCTCCATGGGCGCGACCCCGCCCTGCATGATGTTGCACGGCCGGTCATAGACGAGCATACAGTTTTCGTCGAACGAAGCGCGTGCATACACATCGGTCGGAACGGGTGGCTCCCCTGAAAGAAGGTAGCCGTATTTTTGGCTCACAAATGCGGGAAAACTGCCCGCGAGATTGCCGAGATCTTCATAGGCGACATGGCTCAAAAGCCCGAAATGGCCGTCTGCCGCCTTCAAAACGTGCTCCGCGCCGAAATAGAGGGAGAGCGACTGCTCGCCCTGTTCGGGGAGCAGGAGCACGATGTCGCCCTCGCGGATCTCGTCTTTCGCAAGGTCCATCATGAACTTGGTGCCGATGGAGCCGTAGAGCCCGAACGGGCAGACGGTGTAGCCCTCGAACGCTTCTTCCATGAGATCGCCGCGCAGGCCGAATGCGACGCTGCTTCCTCCCACGACGACAATGCGCTTTCCCTCCGCGCGCTTCAGCCGCTCGTACATGGCGGGGAGCTCGGCATAATATGTTTCACCGTACTGCGCCGGCGTGCAGAACCCGACCAAGAGGAGGGAGAGCGGCACCGCGAGCAGGAACAGCGCGACGATCAGAATTTTCAGGATGAGTTTCTTCATGCTCCCCTCCTAAAACTGAAAATACAGGAACGCGCTGCCCGTGCCCGAAGAGAGCGCCTCGAGCCAGACGAGCGCAACGAGCGCGACCATGAAGAAGCAGACGCAGCAGCGCAGCGCCTCCACGGAAACGCCCTTTGCCGAGGGCGAAAACAGGTCGTTTTCGCGCGGGAAACAGATGTAATAGCCGACCGCCACGAGCACGAGCGCGAGGACGAGGCGGACAAGCCCCGTAAGGTCCAGCGAGAGCGCCGCAAACGTCTCCGCCAAATAGCCGCCGCCGAAGCTCCAATCGGTAAAGAGCTTGGATACGATCAGAAAGGCGTCCGAGACGGACTGCGCGCGGAAAAACACGCTCGTGAACCCGATCATGAGGGCGAGAATGCACCTCCGCAAGAGCTTGACGAACGCGTTGTCCGTGTCGATTTTCCACTTATCCCGCGCCTTGTGCCAAAGCGGGCGCAAGAGGTCCTCGATGACCGTGTAGACGCCGATGAGCGCGCCCCAGATGACGAACGTCCACGAGGCGCCGTGCCAAAGCCCGCTCAGCGTAAAGACGATGAGGATGTTGAGGTATTTGCGCACCTTCCCGCGGCGGCTCCCGCCGAGGGGGAAGTAGACGTACTCCATGAACCAGGAATTGAGCGAGATGTGCCATCTGCGCCCGTACTCCCGGATGCTCGTCGCAAGGAAGGGACGGTCGAAGTTCTTCATGAGCTTGATGCCCATGATGCGGGCGCAGCCGGTCGCAATGTCGGAATAGCCCGAAAAATCGCAGTAGATCTGCACGGTGAATAAGATCGCCGCCGCCCAAAGGGAGAGCCCGTTGTTCGCCCCGATCTCCGAAAAAGCGGAGGTGACGAATCCGCCGACGAAATCGGCGACCGCGATTTTCTTGAAAAAACCGTAGAGCATGAATCTGAGCCCCGTCTGAACGTCCTCCGCGCTCCCCTTGCCCGCCGCACGGAGCTGGGGCAGAAGATTCTCGGGACGCTCGATGGGCCCCGCGACAAGCTGCGGGAAAAAGCTCACGAAGAGCGCATAGTAGCCGAAATGCCGCTCGGGCGGGAATTTCCCGCGGTAGACGTCGATGACATAGGAGAGCGTCTGGAAGGTATAGAAGGAGATCCCCACGGGCAGGATCACGTTCAGCGTGATCGGGTCGAGCCCGAGCGAGAAGAGATTCAAAAACCCGATGACGGAAGAGAGCAGAAAGTTGATATACTTGAAAAACGCCAGCGTGCCGAGGCAGACGACGAGCGTGAGAACGAGCCAGAACCGCTTGACCCCCTTCTTTTGGGTGCGGGCGATGAGCAGCCCCGCAAGATAGGAGACGAGCGTCGTCCCCAAGATGAGAAAGACGAGCGCCGCGTTCCAGCTCATATAGAAGCAGTAGCTCGCGGCGAGCAGCCAGATCCAGCGCAGTTTGGCAGGCAAAAAACGGTGGACCAGCGCCACAATGGGGAAAAATGCAAGGAACAGGAGGGAATTGAAACTCATTTGTCCCCCCTTCGCTTATACGCCGCAAGCGCGACGAGCACAAAGATCATGGCGACGAGCGCGATCTCGCCGAGCGTCGCGCCCGCGAGAAAGGCGAGGACGGTGACGGAGACGGCGATCGCCGCGGAAACGGCAGGCAAAAGCCAGCCTGTGCTCGAAGTGCGCAGCTCGAAGATGAGGAGCGCAAGCGCAAGCCCGTATCCGCAGATGATCGAAGGTGTAAGAAGCACTTCCATCTCTTCACCCGTCCCTTATTCGCCGCGCTCCGAAAGAAGCGCGAGTACCGCCGCCTTATCCGGCTTGCCCGTGGGCAAGAGCGGGATCTTCTCCGCAACGCAGAGTTTTGCGGGCATCTCCCCCTTCTTCAGGCGCAGAGCGGAGCGGATCTCCTCTGCCGAAAGATCGGAGACCACGCACGCCCCCACCTCTTCGCCGTACTTTTCGCTTGGAATGCCCACCACACAGGCGTCTCTGACGCCCAGGACTTCCAACAGTTTGCTCTCGATATGGCGCGGCGAGAGATTCTCCCCGCCGCGGATGATGATTTCTTTGCACCGTCCGACGATGGCGAGCGCCCCGCCTTCGCAGAGGCGCGCGAGGTCGCCCGTGTGGAAATAGCCCTCTTCGTCGAGCGGAAGGGAGAGGCTGCCGTCTGCGCCCAAATAGCCGAGCGTGAGGCAATATCCGCGCACGCAGACTTCCCCCACTTCGCCGACGCGCACGGGCCTATCTCCGTCCTCCTTCTTGAGCACGCCGTCGATGCCCTGCATGAAGGGCCCCACGGTGCCGCTCCGCGCCTCTTCGCTCCCCTCTTTCCCGAGGAAACAGATGACCGTAGAGGTCTCCGTCATGCCGTAGGAGGGATAGAGCTTCAGGCCGAGCGCCCGCTCGATGGCGAGGAACTGCCCGCGGGTGTAGGTGCCCCCCGCGATGATCCCGAGCCTGAGGGAACTCAGATCGCGCGGACGGCGGGTCTGCGCCTCCGCGAGCATGAGGTAGTAGGTGGGAACGCTGTCGAAACGGGTGCAGCGGAAACGTTCGATGAAATCGAGGACATGGTCGGGTTCCCTGCTCTTGGGGCAAGCGAGCGCAGAGCCGCCCGAAAGGTGCCCCAAAATGATGGCGATCCCGAAGATGTGATGCAGGGGCACGACGAGCAGCGTGATGTCCTCCTCCGTCCCGCCCGAGCCGACGACCTGGTTCTTGGTGTTGTTGAGCATGCCGTACTCGGTGAGCACGACCCCTTTGCTCTCCCCCGTGGAACCGGACGTAAAGAACACGAACGCGGGCCTTTCGGGGCTGCAGGTCAGGGGTGCGCATTCGCCGCAGTCGCAGGAGAGCCCCGCGCGCTTATCGATCGTGCAACATGCCTCGCCCGAGAGTTCCCAGAGGCCGTCTCCGCGCCGTTTGAGAATGAAATCGGAGACGGGACCGCTCTCTCCCGCAGGGTCGAACGTCATGACGAGCGCGCCCGTCCCGAGCGCCGCAAAGAGAAAGAGCGGCGTATCGAGATTGCGCCCCGCGCCCACCGCAATGCGCTTTCCGGCGCCCACCCCGTTTCCGCGGAGGGTGCGGAGAATGTGGCGGTAGATGCAAAACGCTTCCCGCCAGGTGTAGCGCTCGTCCTCGCTCAGATAGGCAACCCGCTCCCCCCTCAGGCGCGCATTCTCCTCGAGATAGGCATAGACGGAGCGGTCGGAAAGATGAAACCCTTGCGTGTTCTCCATGGTTGAAACTCTCACATTCGTATAGATTTATTGTACGACAAAAGCGGTGCGTTGTCAAGAGGCAAAACGCACCGCGGGGAAATTCCGGTTCAATTTGCCGCAATCTTGCGCTCGGGCAGCGGCAGTACGACGAGCGCGGTGAAGATGGAATCCTCGACCGAGAACCGCACCGACCCGCCGTAGGTCTCCGCGATATGGCGGACGCTCTTGCTCCCGAAGCCGTGGTTCTCGCGGTCCGATTTCGTCGTCTGCGGAAGCTCGTCCCGGATGACGGGGGCGTCCGCGGTGAAATTCTGCACCTCGATGACGCACATTCCGCCCCTGCGCTGCACGGACATGCGGATCTCGCGCTTTCCGCCGTCGGGAACTTTGACGAGGCTCTCGACGGCGTTGTCGAGGAGGTTGCTCATCATCGAATAGATGTGATAAGAACGCATCTGCAGCGTATTCAGAAGCTCGCCGTCGGCGGTGCAGAGGAGGCGGATCCCGTTCTTCTCGCACACCAGCGACTCGGCGCCCAAGATGATATCGAGCGCGCGGTTGCCCGTAAAATAGCGGTGCGGGATCTCCGTCTGCTCATCCTCGTCGCGGATCCCGAGCCGCGCCGCCTTCTTCATGTCGTGATACTTGATGTTGAGCTGCTCCTCGTTGAGGCGGGCGCGCTCATACTCCTCTTTGTCCTTCTGCAGAAGGAGCTGCAGGATCTGCTTATCGCGGTTGAGTTCCGTATTGCGGTTGTTCATCACGTTCACCATCAGGATGGCGCCCCCGAACAGCGCGGCAAAGAGCTTGACATAGGCATGCGCCGCAAGGTCTTCATACCCGATCGCGAGCGGGATGTAGTGGGTGAGAAACACCGAGACGACCAGAAAGATGAACACCGCAAAGAGCACGAGCGGGCTGTTGATGCGGATCTTCCCGGAGCCCAACTTGCGGAAGTACCAATACCGGAGCGCCGCGCCGCCGCCCGCGAGCAGGACATAAGCCGTAACATAGAGCGGTACAAAACTATCCGACCCCGCCAGAAGCAAGCCGAAATTGACCGCATAGGAGAGATCGCTCACGATGAATTGGAAACAGTAGATGTTACAGCCGAAAAACAGGCACTCGATGGGATCCAGCGAAAAGCCGATCTGCATCAAGGCGAGGTAAATGAGGAACATGTAGAGATAGTACCACGGCATGACCGCGGGCAAGAAGATCCCCACGGCGAAGTAGACGGCGGAAGAGAGCAAAAACCGCAGAAGAAAGTACGTTCTGCGCCTTTTCCAAGGGAGAATGAACAGCCCCGCAAGA
>CANROI010000012.1 GCA_947632165.1 uncultured Clostridia bacterium | reverse complement strand
AAGGCTTCGAAAGAAGAGAAGGAGTTGATCATCACAGACCGCGCAGAATTGGAAGCGCTTCTCTTGGAAAAACAAGGTGAAGATCATTTGGAAAACCGTTGACAAATTCTCCTGATCGGCAATACTAAAAGCAAGATAAGTTCAAAAAAATTTTGCCAAAGTACTTGACAGATAACTATTTAATAATTATAATATAATTATGGAAGAACTTCGTTTTGAGTGGGACGAAAATAAGAATAAGATCAATCAAGAGAAGCATAATGTTTCTTTTGAAGAGGCAAAATCGGTCTTTTACGACGAGGAGGCCTTGATCATTCACGACCCGGAACATTCACTTCAAGAAGACAGGTTTATCATCTTGGGAATGAGCATTAAAGCGAATCTTCTTCTGGTTTGTCATTGCTACCGTGAGAGCGAATCGGTCATAAGGATCATATCAGCGCGGAAAGCAACGAAGAAAGAAGAGAAGGCCTATGGAGGAGGTGACAGATAATGTTGGATGAATACGATTTTTCAAATGCTAAAAGGAATCCCTATGTCAAGAAGTTAAAACGTCAAATTACGATCAACTTGGATAATGACACGGTGGAATACTTCAAATCCTTGTCTGAAAGGACGGGGATCCCTTATCAGACGCTGATCAATCTCTATCTTGCCGACTGCGCGAAGAATAAAAAGCAGCCTGTTTTTTCTTGGAATTAAGGAGCTTTGTGCATGATTGATTCTTAGAAAAACATCTTCGCATAAAACAAAAAAGATATGTAAAAACGGGTCTCGGTGAGGCTCGTTTTTTGTATGAAAGGAGGTGAAAACGATGCTTTTGCAAGACGAACAAAATGTGGTGAAGTGGCTCTCGCAGTACGGCGCTTTGCCGCGTTCCCAGATGCTTCGGATGTTGCAGAAGCCAAAGCCGACAGCGGAAAAGATTTTGCGCAACCTCAAACGCCAGATGCAGATCGCAGACGTAAGCGGCGGCTATTATATCGGACTCGATCCGATGTGTAAGCCCGACCAGCGGACAGTTCTTGCGGTGTGGGTACTCTTGAAATTTATCGATCGCGTAGATCCGATGGCGCATTATGCCGCCTCTTATCCCTCGCAACTTTTCTTCCTGAAAGAGAACGTCGGATATGAAGTCGTGGTTCTGTACGCGGGGGAGGAAAATCTTCTTCGTCTCTTGCAACCGGAGGAGGACTTGAAGTACATCATCGTTCTCCCGCACATTTCAATGGCAAAGGGGCTTCGGCTACCGAAAGCGCCGTGCTTGCTTGCGACCGTAAATTTCCGCGGCGAGGAAGAACCGGAAGTCATCTTTTATGCGGAGGGCGATCATGCGAAGTAACTCTTTTGTGAGGACGCTCGACAGCCTGATCAAGACAGTAAACGAAGTCGAATCGCTCTCGCAAAAGACAAAGATGCTCTACGAACTTGGAAGAGAAAAAGGCGCATATTCCTCCGCCGTCGAGCTTGAAAAACATGCGGAAAAGCTTGTTTTGACGGCGCGTCTATTGCCCGTCTATACAGGAAATCCGAGAGCGGAAACGGACGTCCGACAGACAATTTCGGAGCTTGTTCCGATCGAGATCGGGTTTACCGAGGAGGGTTGGTTCCGGCTGAGGATCCCCGCGCTTTTACCCAAAAAAGAATCGGGCAATGCCAACTATATCCGCTCGTCATTATACCCCGCTATGCGGGGTTTTTTCATAGATAAAGCCCCTGTCCGATACAACGATTGCGTGATCGCATATCGGCATATTTACGGCAGGGATTTTCCTCAAAGACGTAAGCGCGATCATGACAACATCGAGGTGAACATGGTCACGGATATCCTTGCGCTCTATATTTTATCGGACGATGGACCGGGGATCTGTTCCCAGTTTCAAACGTCAACCGAAGGAGGTGAAAATATGACCGAAGTCTATGCGGTGCCGCGGGCAGAGTTTCCGTTTTGGCTCCGAAAAATGCAGTTCTATTAGCCGTGAACTGCGAAAAAAGATATGTAAATTCGCGGCAAAAAATGCGGGCTGAAATGACACAGGTTTTTTGGACAAAAAATGCCTTAGGGAATTTCAGCCCGAAAATTCCGACAATTAGAGAGGTAGCTATGTCGGATTTCATTCTACGACATGGAGGTCGCTATGATACACTTCCGCCCGGGCAGTCAAATGCATCAACTGCTCACCTTGCTTTCCGTGGTAGGAGAATTTCCGCTTCGTTTCATTCATCTTCTCGGCAATGAACGTGTTTACAAGACGCTCATTTCCAAACTGACTTCACCGCAGATTCTGCGCGAATATGGGACAGAGGAAGAGACGAGATGCAGGCTTTTAACGCTCGCAGGCAAGGGGGCAGGCAAGGCAGTCCGCCTATATAAAGGAGCGCTCCCGCTGCTTAGAAAACTCGGTGCGTATGAGTACTACATGGAAGCGTTCTGGGGGCATAGATTCCCAGGAGATGCGGCTCACAGAGAGCGAAATTTTCGGGTTGCGGAAGCCGTCGCGCTTTGTATGAATGCGGGGGTGGAAACACGTCCTTATCATCTCCCGAAACTGCAAAACAGTGCGATCATGAACGTTGTTCCAACGACTCCGTCGCTGTATCTTTCCAAGGAGTTGAAGCGCGTCGGTAAAACCGAGATGAACAAGACGATGTATGTCAGAATGATTGGAGCCTTGTTTTCGGGAAGGGAGTGCTTCGCTGTCTACAATACGAGAAACGCGGCGATGAAATGGAATGGGATGGGGGAGTTCAAGGCGCTTCATCATCTCATTGAGATCGGAAGAATGAACGCAGGGATCGGAGAAATCGATTCGGCGATCCTGATGGGTGAGTCTGACGAAATTGCGATCAAGACGCTTGCCGCCGATCGGGAAAACAGGCGCTCGGAGAGATTTGACGGGATCTACCGTCACATCTATTTCGTCCCTCTGAATGAGTTTGGCGGAAGACTTCTTCGTGTTCTCATTACTCCAAACCGAAATGAGAAGCTTTTGGGAAAACTCTTCCCTCCAAACCTTCGCTCCTACGATCGTGGCGCGTTCGAGTATGACGCATACATGAACGGAACCTATATCCTATCTCACCTCGACGGCGATATCGGGCGACTGATCCGTTTTCGGGAGGGGATAGAGAATCAGCATTTACAATGCGAAGTTCTGTGCTATCCCGAGCAGGTAAAGTTCCTGAAAGCCTATCTCGAAGAACTCGCTTCTCTGAAAACTATCTCATTGGATGCAGTGGAATCTGTGCTTAAATAAGAGGAGGAATTAGCCGATTGAAAAACAAAATCAGAATCATTTTTCTTACGCTTCTGACCATTGTCGGAATTTTGGCAGCGTTATACTTCAGTGGAGTATTGGCGCAGCTCTTTACGAACAGCGCAGAGTGGCAGCAAAACGGTGGCTTCGGAGGCGAGGCAGCAATGCGTCCCGTAGACTGGGATCTTTCGGTCTGTCTGAAAAGAGCGTTTACCGTGGAAGGCATTCCCGGTATCCTCTTTATCATTGTTCTCCCGCTCGGTATTCTTCTCATTATCAAAATCGACAGGGGATTTTCAAGTAAGGACTTCGACGAACGAGGTTTTGCAAAAAGCAAAAGCGGAACCTATGGAACCGCGGCCTGGATGACAGATAAAGAGATCAAAGCGACGCTTGAATTAGAGAGCCCGAAAATTGCGCAGGGGGTCATTTTAGGTGAGTATAATGGGAAAGCCGTCTGTATGCCGACCGACACCAAACTCAACCGCCACATTGCGATCTTCGGCGCATCGGGCACTATGAAGTCAAGGGCGGTGATCAGGAACGCATTATTTCAGGCACTTAGGCGAAACGAGTCTGTCGTTGTTACAGATCCGAAGGGAGAGCTGTACGCGGATACGTCTGAGTTATACAGATCCAACGGATATGAAGTGAAGGTCTTTAATCTGGTCAACCCGGAACACAGCGACTCCTGGAACTGCATGTCCGATTTGTGCGGAGACACCTTAATGGCTCAGGTCCTGACGAATGTCATCATCGGAAATACCAGTTCTGGGAACGGCGATCATTTCTGGGATAACGGAGAAGGGAACCTCCTAAAAGCCTTGGTGCTCTATGTAGACCGAGATATCACGAGAGGGGAAGAGATGAAGAATCTTCCCGCGGTCTATCGGCTCTTGACGCAAAACACGGAAAGGCAGCTTACGGCACTCTTTGAAAAACTTCCGCTCGATCATCCTGCCCGCGCACCATTTAACCTATTCTCGCAATCCAGCGATACGGTTCGGTCTGGAATCGTTCTCGGACTCGGGACGAGATTGCAGGTGTTACAGAACCAAGCGGTACAACGAATCACAACTCGGTCTGACATTGATGTAGCAGCACCAGGCAGACGTAAGTGCGCCTACTATATTATCCTCAGCGACCAAGACGCAACGATGGCATTTTTGTCGTCGTTGTTTTTTTCTGTCATGTTCATCAAACTGACCCGATATGCGGATTCCAGACCGAACGGGGCGTGCGACGTTCCCGTAAACCTGATCTTGGATGAGTTCAACAATGTCGGCAGAATAGGAGGCGCGGCGGACGGTTCCGATTTCGCTCGCTCGATCAGCGTATTTCGATCGAGAGATATTCGGGTCATGCTTGCGGTGCAGAGCCTTGGCCAGCTTCAAAATAGATATCCAAATAATCTATGGGCGGAGATCGTTGGAAACTGCGACATCCAGCTCATGCTCGGCTGTACCGATGAGGTCAGCGCGCAATATTTTTCAAACCGAAGCGGAGAGATGAGCGTGGAGATCAATTCCTACATGACCACGCGCAAAACGATCGCCCTCGCACAGCTTATTCCCCAATACCGACATTCGGAAGGTCAGGGGAAACGCAAGCTTTTGACGCCGGATGAGATCTTACGCATCCCGCGGAACGAACTTCTATGTATCATTCGCGGATGTAACATCCTGAGGTTGAAAAAGTTCGACTACACCCGTCACCCATACTCCAAACTCATTCGGAAATCGTCGATTTTCGAGTACGAAGGCAAGCCGGGGCTCTCAGAGGGAGAACCAATTGTTTCTCCTGTCAGCTCATCCGAAACCGATTCAAAATCAACACCGTCGCCGGTCGGTTCGCCCGGCGAGTTTCTTTACGGCACAGCAGTACCGCCAAAGGATTTTTAATCTCTTCGGCGACAAAGCACATCTTGTGCAAAGTCAAAATTCAATTTTATGGAGGTGCCAAGCATGGCAGCAAAAAAACAACTTAATAAAAACGAAACGGAACTTGCAAATGAGAACCAAGCCGAACCCATTGAGCAAGATGGTAGCACCCAAGATGTAAGCACGCCCGATCAGTTGATGGTTCCTCAAACCGAGATGAAATCGGATGAACTTGCGTCCCAGATGGAAGACCGCGTCATACCCGAACAGGAAGCCTTGGAGGCGTCAGAAGACGCCGAAGTCCAAAGGCAAAATGAAAGTGAGCCTGACAGAGAGGAGCCTTTGCGGAATTCAGCGATGTCAAAGAATCAACCGGGTGCAGACGCGCTTGAGAAAAAGCGCCGAGCGTCAAGACCTAGATTGAATGTGGTCACGATCGACGAAGAGCGCACGGTGGAGACCGACCAAGACAAGGCAAGGAACGATCTTCTTGATCTGACCGAATCCATGAAAACGGGACGGATACTTTCGGGGAGCATTCAAGGCGTGGAAAGGCCGAACAACAAAGCTCATGCCTTTGCAGTCATCTATCACGGTGCTTTCAAGGTCATCATTCCCGCGCAGGAAGCGGTAGAACAACCCGAAGATCTTCGGGATCAAACGGCGGAAGATGTTTTGCACTATCTTCTGACCAAAAGGCTCGGCGCGGAAGTCGATTACATTATCAAGGGGATCGATGCCGATTCACGGATTGCCGTTGCCAGCCGGCTCGACGCAATGCGGACGAAGAGAAAACAGTACTATTTCGGCACCGATCGAGACGGCAACAATCTGTTGTATGCCGGGCTTATCGCCGAAGCGAGAGTGATCTCGGTGATACGCGCAGGTATATTCGCGGATCTTTTCGGGATCGAGGTGTATATCCCGCTGCGCGAACTCAGCTATCAGAGAGTCATGGATGCCGCGGGATACTTTCAGCCCGGGCAGAGGATCCTCGTCAAGATCACCGAGCTTAATCGGAGCGATCGGGAACATATCAAGGTGTCTGCCTCTGTAAAGCAAGCTGCCGAAAATCCGTATGAGAAAGCCCTCAGAATGTACACCGAAGGCAATCGGTATGTCGGCACCGTAAGCATGGTGGACACAAACGGCGTATTTGTTGCGCTGGACGGCGGAATCGACTGCCTTTGCAGCTATCCCAAGCGCGGACGTCCCCCGAGAGGCGCTCGCGTGACGGTGCGTATTCTCGGGATCAACCGTGAATCCAATCGGATTTGGGGCGCAATCACACATATCGCAACGCCTCGGTAAAAAATCAATGGGAGGACAAAATGAATAAAGCATTCAAAGCAATCCTTTTCTTACTTCCGATGGCCGCCCTTATGCTCTTCTTCGGAATTTCGTTTTCGGTCAACAAAAATGGGAAAAGCATAACTGCAGAAGCTTCTTCATCAATGGATTATAACTATTATCAAAATTCTGAAAGGAATACCGGGCCCTTTCATTGTCCCGGATGCGATAACTACTTCATGCTGTCGTGGTCAAGCTTTAACGGACAGCCGAAGATTGTCTTTACTCTTTCAAAAAAAGGTGAGGCAGGTAAAGATTCCTATGATCATTCAACTGCGTATTATAACGGTGTCACATCCCAATGTTATTTTACGGTTACCTGCACTTTTACCGGCGGATCGGAAAGCTATGATTTGGGGTATCATTTTTCTTCAGTAAGAAACTGGGAGTCGGGATACACTTGGAGCGTAACATCCGATGAAGTGAAATCTACAACAGATTATTGTTCAGATTGGAAGTGGACATGCAAGAAATGTAATTCTACAGGATACGAATTAGCCTGCAGAGAAAATCGGCGAGAACATCTTAGGACAGAACATATATACGAATGGAAAAGCGCAGGAGATAAGGTTCATAAAGAGGTTTGTAAAATTTGCGGATATGAAACCGGCACTATGGCGGCGTGCAAATATACCAGCGAGACAGTTGAAGCGACATCAACTTATTGCCAGGATAAGAAATTTACATGCACATCCTGCTCCGCTTACTACTATGAACGGAGTGAGACGACCTCCAGAACAAGACACTCTAAAGTAACGGATGCGAAAGTCAATGCTACATGTACTACACCGGGACACACCGCAGGGAGTCATTGTTCCAAATGCAACTATATCTACACAGCGACGACGGAAATCCCTGCGACAGGACACGAGTATTCTGCAAGTTGGACATGGTATGGAAGCTATGCACAGGGCTCATTTACCGCAATTGTCAATATTACATGCGGAAAATGTGACGACAGCTACACAACCAATACGTCCGTTTCGGGAATCGTAACCAAAGAGGCGACATGCACATCGGGCGGAAGTTTTTATGCTAAGGTGGCAATCCAATACAATGGCGAAAACTTCGAAGATGAACACACAGAAAGCATTGATCCTCTCGGACATAGCATGACTTACCACCCGGCAAATCCTGCCACTTGCACCGTAAATGGCACGCTTGCCTATTACTACTGTAACCGATGCCGATACAATTACTCGGATCAAGGCGGAGACTTTCTCCTTTCGGATCTGACCGATACTGCCACGGGACATGATTACAGTTCTACAAGTGTTTCAGCGAACAGCTCCTATTGCACAGATACAAAAAATACATGTTCAAAATGCGCTGATTACTACTATACGAAATCCGGCAACACCGCGCGAACGAGTCATAACATTCAGAGTTCGGTTTCAAAAGCTGCATCTTGTACAGAGGCGGGGACGAGAAACCATGCCTGTACAAAATGCACCTACTCGTATCAATCTACGATAGATGCGACAGGCCACAGCATGACTCCACATACCAAGGTTGAGCCGACTTGCACGGCAACTGGCAAGAAAGCATATTACTCCTGCTCCCGCTGCAGTAAAAACTTCGCGGATAACAATGGAAACTCGGTTCTCAACGACCTTACAATCTCGGCACTTGGCCACAGTATGACACCTCATACCAAAATCGAGCCGACGTGTACGGCGACCGGCAAGAAAGCCTATTATTCCTGTTCCCGTTGCAGTAAAAACTTCGCGGATAACAGTGGCAGTTCGGTTCTCAACGACCTTACTATCTCGGCGCTCGGGCATCAGATGACCCCTCACACCAAGGTTGAGCCGACTTGCACGGCAGCTGGTAAGAAAGCATATTATTCCTGTTCCCGCTGCAGTAAAAACTTCGCGGATAACAGTGGCAGTTCGGTTCTCAACGACCTTACAATCTCGGCACTCGGCCACAGTATGACACCCCACACCAAGGTTGAGCCAACGTGTACCACAACGGGAACGAAGGAGTACTACGCTTGTTCCCGTTGCCGTAAAAACTTTGCAGACAACCTTGGCAACGCTGAAGCTGGAAATCTCACACTCTCCGCTCTTGGGCACAGCATGACTCCGCATATCAAGGTCGAGCCGACATGTACAGCGGCGGGAACAAAAGAATACTATGCCTGTTCCCGTTGTAGTACAAACTTTGCCGACAACGACGGAAACTCGGTGTTGAGCGATTTGAGTATCGATGCGCTTGGGCACCTCATGACTCCGCATACCAAGGTCGAGCCCACCTGCACGGCAACGGGCAAGGAAGCATATTATTCCTGCTCACGTTGTAGTAAGAATTTCGCGGATAACGACGGTAACACCGAGGCTAGGGAGCTTACGATCTCTGCTCTTGGACATCAGATGACCCCGCATACCAAGGTCGAGCCTACCTGCACCACAACGGGAACGAAGGAATATTACGCTTGCTCACGTTGCAGCACAAACTTCGCTGACAATAACGGAAACTCGGTATTGAGCGATTTGAATATCGACGCGCTTGGACACTCGATGACGCAGCATAAGAAGGTGGAACCTACTTGTACGTCGACCGGGACCAAGGAATACTATGCTTGTTCCCGTTGCCGTAAAAACTTTGCGGACAACGATGGAAACTCGGTATTAAGCGATTTGACTATCGCCGCACTCGGTCATCAAATGACCCTGCATACCAAAGTCGAGCCGACATGTACGGCGAAAGGAACCAAGGAATATTATGCTTGCTCACGGTGCAGTACAAACTTCGCGGATAACAATGGCAGTTCTGTTCTCGATGATTTAACGATCTCCGCGCTCGGACATACGATGACTCCGCATAAGACAGTGGAGCCTACTTGCACTTCAAACGGCACGAAAGAATATTATTTCTGTTCACGGTGCAGCACGAACTTCGCTGACGATGACGGGAACTCGGTATTAAGTGATTTGACTATCAACGCACTTGGTCATCAAATGACACCGCATACCAAGGAAGAACCAACCTGTACAGAGACTGGTAAAAAAGCGTATTACTCTTGTTCGCGTTGCAGCAAGAATTTTACAGATAACCAGGGAAATGGCGAGGCAGGAAATCTCACGATCGCTGCTCTTGGACACTCGATGACGCAACATAAGAAAGTGGAACCTACCTGCACGGCGACAGGCGCGAAAGAGTATTATGCTTGTTCCCGCTGTAGTACGAACTTCGCGGATAACGAAGGTAATGCCGAATCGGGGGAGCTTACGATCTCTGCGCTCGGCCATAGCATGATCCCGCATACGAAGGTTGAACCGACATGTACAGCGACTGGGACGAAAGAGTACTATGCTTGTTCGCGTTGTAGCAAAAACTTCGCGGATAATGATGGTACCGCCGAGGCGGGGGATCTTACCATTTTAGCTCTTGGTCACTCCATGACTCCGCACACCAAAATTGACCCGACTTGCACGGCGGCCGGAACCAAGGAGTATTATGCTTGTTCTCGTTGTAGCACTAACTTTGCGGACAACGATGGAAACTCGGTATTAAGCGATTTGACTATCAACGCACTCGGACACAGCATGACTTCACATACCAAGGTCGAGCCCACCTGCACCACAACGGGAACGAAGGAATATTACGCTTGCTCACGTTGCAGCACGAACTTCGCTGACAATAACGGAAACTCGGTATTGAGCAATTTGAATATCGATGCTCTTGGACACTTGATGACGCAACATAAGAAAGTGGAACCTACCTGCACGGCGACAGGCACGAAAGAGCATTATGCTTGTTCCCGCTGTAGCATAAACTTTGCGGATAACGAAGGTAACGCCGAGGCTGGGGAGATCACGATCTCGGCACTCGGGCACAACATGACCCCCCATACGAAGGTGGAACCTACTTGTACGACAACCGGAACCAAGGAGTACTATGCTTGTTCGCGTTGTAGCAAAAACTTCGCGGATAATGATGGTACCGCCGAGGCTGGGGAGCTCACGATCTCGGCGCTCGGACATCAAATGACTCCACACACCAAGATCGAGCCGACATGCACGACGACAGGTAAGGAAGCATATTATTCCTGTTCTCGTTGTAGCAAAAATTTTGCGGATAACGATGGTAACGCCGAGGCTGGGGAGCTCACGATCTCGGCACTCGGGCACAACATGACCCCCCATACGAAGGTGGAACCTACTTGTACGACAATCGGAACCAAGGAGTACTTTGCTTGCTTGCGTTGTAGTAAGAACTTCGCGGATAACGAAGGCAACGCCGAGGCGGGGAATCTTAGCATTTCAGCCCTTGGTCACTCGATGACTCCATATACCAAGGTCGAGCCAACCTGCACGACGACAGGCAAGGAAGCCTATCATTCCTGTTCTCGTTGTAGCAAAAACTTCGCGGATGACCAGGGTATCACCGAAGCTGGGGAGCTTACGATTTCTGCTCTTGGTCATCAGATGACTCCACACACCAAGGTCGAGCCCACCTGCACGGCAACGGGGACCAAGGAGTATTATTCCTGTTCGCGTTGTAATACAAATTTCGCTGACAATGCTGGGTATTCGGCCTTAAGCGATCTAACCATAGAAGCTACCGGGCATTCGATGGAATTCTACACAAAGCAACCGGCAACTTGCACGGCCGAAGGGGTTTTGGAACATTACTTATGCCAGAACTGCAAGAAAACTTTCCAAGATTTGAACGGTGATATTGAACTCTCGGATCTGACGATAGAGCCAAATGGACATCAATACGGCGATTGGGAGAATTCAAGAATACACTGCGACGAAGAAGGCGTAAGAACACGTCGGTGCAGTGAATGTGATGATGTCCAAACCGAAAGTTTGGCAGCAGGCGAACATAGCTGGGGTGAAGGAATAATTTCAAAGGCAGCTTCTTGTGAATCTGACGGCTTGATGATTTTTGAATGTACGGTGTGCGGCGACACAATGAGCCAACTGATTGAAGCTTATGGACATCGGTTCGAAAACGGTGTTTGCGTGGAATGCAATGCAGTCGATGGGGACTATCTTTCCGATGCCAAGGACAAGGCGAAGGACGAGCTTGATCGTAAAGCCGAAGAAGCAAAGGGCGAGATCGACGATCGCAACGATCTAACTGATGGAAAGAAGCAGGAACTCAAGGACAAGATCGACGAGGAAGTCCAAAAGGGTAAGAATACAATCGATGGGGCAACGACTCCAGATGATGTTCAATCTGAGCTTCAGAAGGCTAAGGACGCCATCGATGACATCGTGGACGCCGAGGGTGATCGTGATCCCGCGAAGGAACTCGCCGATGCGAAGGACAAAGCAAAAGAAGATCTCGAAAGCTACGGTGAGCAGAAGAAGGGTGAAATTGATTCCCGCGACGATCTCACGGACGAAAAAAAGCAGGAGCTCAAAGATCGAATCGATGAGGAGACGGAACGTGCCAAAGAAGCAATCGACGGTGCAACCAACAGCGACGACGTTCAGTCCGAGCTCGAAAAGGGAAAAGACACCATCGATGACATCGTGGACACTGAAGGTGACCGTGATCCCGCGAAGGAACTCGCCGATGCGAAGGACAAAGCAAAAGAAGATCTCGAAAGCTACGGCGTGCAAAAGAAGGGTGAAATCGACAACCGTAACGATCTCACGGACGAGAAAAAGCAGGAGCTGAAAGATCAGGTCGATGAGGAAGTCCAAAAGGGTAAGACTGCAATCGATGGGACGACGACTCCGAACGATGTTGCGTCCGAACTTCAGAAAGCCAAGGATGCCATCGATGACATCGTGGACACTGAAGGTGACCGTGATCCCGCCAAGGAACTCGCCGATGCGAAAGACAAAGCGAAGGACGAGCTTGATCGTAAAGCCGAAGAAGCAAAGGGTGAGATTGATTCCCGCGAAGATCTAACCGACGAGAAAAAACAGGGACTGAAAGATAAGATCGACGAGGAGACGGAGCGTGCCAAAGAAGCAATCGACAGTGCAACGACTCCCAATGATGTTCAATCCGAGCTCGAAAAGGGGAAGGATGCCATTGATGACATCGTGGACATTGAGGGTGATCGTGACCTCGCCAAGGAGCTTGCTGATGCGAAAGAAAAGGCGAAGGACGAACTCGAAAATTACGGCGAGCAAAAGAAGGAAGAAATCGAGATCCGTGACGATCTCACGGAGGAAAAGAAACAAGAGCTCAAGAACAAGATCGACGAGGAGACGGAACGTGCCAAAGAAGCCATAGATGGTACGACTACTACCGATGATGTTCAAACTGAGCTTCAGAAGGCTAAGGATGCCATTGACGACGTCGTGGACACCGAAGGAGATCGTGACCTCGCAAAGGAACTCGCCGATGAGAAAGAAAAGGCGAAGGACGAACTTGATCGTAAAGCTGAAGAAGCGAAAGGCGAGATTGATTCCCGTGAAGATCTCACAGATCAGAAAAAACAAGAGCTCAAAGATCGAGTTGACGAAGAAATCCAAAAAGCAAAGGATTCCGTTGACGGCGCAACCACCTCCGATGGCGTTCAGACCGAACTCGAAAAGGGGAAGGATGCCATCGATGACATCGTAAGCACCGAAGGAGACCGTGATCCCGCTAAGGAACTCGCTGATGCGCAAGACAAGGCGAAGGACGAAATTGATCGTAAAGCCGAAGAAGCAAAGGACGCGATCGACTCCCGCGGCGATCTGACCGACGAAGAGAAACAGCAACTTAAAGATCGGATCGATGAAGAGACGGAGCGCGCCAAAGACGCAATCGACGCGGCGACGACTCCCGATGATGTTCAATCCGAACTTCAAAAAGGGAAAGAGGCTATAGACGATATCGTCCAATCTGCAGAGGGCAATGATAAGCAGAATACGGAATTGGATGACGAAAAGCAGTCTGCCAAGGACGAAGTCGATCGCAAAGCCGAGGAAGCGAAAGGGGAGATTGATGCCCGTGACGATTTAAGCGATGAAAAGAAAGAGGGACTGAAAGACCGAATTGATGAAGAAGCAGATAAAGCAAAAGACGCGATTAACAAAGCTGAATCTTCAGACTCCATCCATGAGGAACTTGAAAAATGGGAAGAAACTATCAAAGATATCCTGGATCCGCAAACGACACTCAAAAAAGCGGATAAAAAGAAATTCCTTTGGCTGTGGCTTCTCATTGCCTTGTTGATCGCATCCGCCCTTTGGGGACTTTATACCTGGAGGCACGTCGATCGCCTTCACAAGAATGGTGATAAACTTGGTAAAGCCGACTATATCAAAATCGCGTTGGTCGGTGTAGTGATCTTGATTATCACATTGGCGGTTGTACTGCTTTTGTACGGTCTGATTTAAGAGAATCGAACGATCCTCCTAAACCCATTTCAAACGAAAAAAATATTACCCAAAGGAATATTTTTCCGAAAAAATATAAAAAATATTCCCAAAAGGCTTGACAAGCAAATGTCTGTGTGTTATACTGTTCTCACGAACATAGAATTGCACCCAGGCTTTCGGTACATCCAAGAGGTGTCAGACTTGTCAAATCGGCGAGGAACCGTTACGGATCTGCGCATTGAGCGATCCACAATGGTGCAGCTATGAATCCAAAGCGGAATGCTTGAAAATACGCAGGACCGATTCCAAATGGAGTCGGTCCTGCGTTCAAGCAGAGAGGAGTTATATGAGATCAACAAAGAGAAGAAAAAATGAGATGCGCTGCCCTTATTGCGGCTCCAATGTGGTCTATCGGAGCGCGGAGGGGATCTATCACGAAAATAAAGCCGGAACGATGCTATATGTTTGTGCGCGCTACCCGAAATGCGACGCTTATGTCCGCGTTCATGCGGGAACAAAAAAACCGATCGGAACAATGGCAAACAGGGAACTTCGGGAGCTTCGGAATAAGGCGCATCGGACTTTTGATCAAATTCACAAGTCGGGGATCATGACTCGGGAGGAAGCATATATGTGGCTTTCCAATATGCTTTCGCTTCCCTTATCGCAGACGCACATTGGAAATTTCGGAGAATATTATTGCGAAGTTGTTCTCAAAGAGAGCAAAAAACTGCTTGAAAAAGCGAAGGGAAATTTATGAAGAAAACATTTCTGATTGGGATACCGCTATTGATAACAATGGCGGTTCTTTTTTTATTTCAAGGGATATTTTTTATCGGAGTCGTACCGACCGCGTCTATGGAACCGACTTTACCGCAGGGCAGTATCATTGTCGGGACACGTTTCATCGGAGAATTGAGCGTTGGCGATATTATCGTTTTCAAACATGAAGGAAAGACATTGGTAAAGCGGA
This sequence comes from uncultured Clostridia bacterium, assembly GCA_947632165.1. GTDB lineage: Bacteria > Bacillota > Clostridia > Christensenellales > Borkfalkiaceae > Gallimonas. The sequence goes on along the minus strand of CANROI010000012.1, from coordinate 1,329 downwards.
TCGCCGCAGTAGAAGGTGAGTATGTGGAAGGAAACATCAAAGTGCCGGAGGGCTGTTTTTACGTACTCGGCGACAACCGTGATGATTCGATCGATTCGAGATTCTGGGAAGATCCATTTGTAAAAAAGTCTGATATCATAGCTAAAATAAACAGCTAAGCCATTAAGACTTAGCTGCTTGTGCGGAAGGAGAATTTTCATATGCGATCCATTTCGCGCCATAAGAGAATAGGGGAAATCGATTCCCGCATTGGTTTTCGGCATAGTTTCCCATGATGCAGTAGTAGCCGCGGAGTTCTTGCCGAAGCGTCTCATCCGAAGAAATCGGTTCCAGCCAAACGGTACGGTTCGGCGTCAGTTCTTTCAGATTAAGGGGCTGATTCACCGTCTTTGCTTCATGGCAGAGTAAATAATCGGTTGAAACCTCGTATAGATCCGCCATGAGGATAAGTTTATCGATGGGAGGAGATTTTCGTTCGGCTTCCCAGGATGACAGGGTTGGCTGTGAAACTCCAAGAAGCTTGGCGGCATCGATCAATTTTATGTTTTTTCTTAGGCGTGCATTTTTGTAATTGCGCATAACTGTGACCAACTCGATTATAACTCATTTCATGGAAGATTTCAAGCAGAAATCAAAATTTTTTTGCAGATACGCTTGCAAACGATTAGAAGATGTGGTATAATAAAGCTGTAAAGTTTCTTAGGTTGCAGTGCGCAATCAGAGTGATCCGCGTTATAAAGTATCCGAGTTTATTGACTCGGTTTTTTTGTTTTCTGTGTCTTACGACAACAATGCGCCCGAGGGTATTCCTTTGGGCGTTTTTATATAGATCGGGCGGATGCCCGCAAAATTTTCAGTCGGGATTTTCCCGTTTACATAAAAACAAAAAGGAGGTTTTTTCGAATTTGAGTTGAAAAAAATTTCAGGATATGGTAAAATCAAAAAAGGAGGTGCCTCAATGGAGTATTATCTCATGCACAACGTCACAAAAGTCGCGCTTATTTCGCTCGATGAGGATACCGGCGTCATTCAGAGAATAGACAAGCTCTTTGAGGAATTTCTTCTGCCCTGCGGCGTCGGCGTGCGGAATGCGCATCCGGACAGAGCCGCCTTGAACGAATGGTGGATTGACCGTTCCATTCCCGCAAGCAGGTCGGGAATCGAAAGAGCTTTGGAAGAGATGAACGTCTCCTCTACAAAGATGCTCCTTTCGCGTTGTTTCGGTTTGAGTCTTTCCGATCAATACTGGATCTGCCCGAAGGACTCTGCTCTTTCCTGGCACGAGGTCAATTTCTTCGAGAACGACTTTTCCGAGGATATCGGTGACAT
>CANROI010000011.1 GCA_947632165.1 uncultured Clostridia bacterium | reverse complement strand
TCCTTGCGATCACATTCACCAACAAAGCCGCCGCCGAGATGAAGGAGCGGCTCTCCGTCATGACCGAGACCCGCGGCATGTGGGTGTGCACCATCCACTCGATGTGCGTGCGCATCCTCAGGATGTATGCCGAAAAGAGGGGCCTCAATGAGAATTTTTCCATCTATGCCGAGCAGGAGCGCGCCGCGATCGTCAAGCAGGCGTTCAAGGAATGCGGCTATGAAGAGGAAGGGCTCCTCAAGAGCGTGAAGTGGCACATCTCGAACGCAAAGATGCTCGGGCTCGGTCCGGAGCAATATGTCGCGCGCTACAAGACGGAGCGCAACATCGAGACGGCGGTCAAGGTCTACCGGAAGTACTGCGCCCATCTCAAAAAGAACAATGCCCTCGACTTCGACGATCTGCTCACCGAGGCGCGGAGCCTGCTCGCCGAGGACGCCGAGGCGCGGGAATATCTCTCCGGCAAGTTCCGTTACATCCATGTCGACGAATTTCAGGATACGAACGCCGTCCAATTCGAGATCATCAGAATGCTCGCCTCCGTGCACGGCAACCTCTTTGCCGTCGGCGACGACGACCAGTCCATCTACGGCTGGCGGGGCGCCGAGATCGCCAACATCCTGCATTTCGAACGCGCCTATCCCAAGGCCAAGATCTACAAATTGCAGCAGAATTACCGTTCCACCAAGGCGATCCTCGCCCTGGCGAACGCTTCCATTCACCACAATTCGATGCGGAAAGACAAATCGCTCTGGACGAGGAACGCGGAGGGGGATCCCCCCGTGTTCTACGAGGCGGACGAAGAGGCGGGCGAGGCGCTCTACTGCGCCCGCATCATCGACGAATACCGCCGCGAGGGGGCACGGCTTTCCGATTTTGCAGTGCTCATGCGCATCAACGCGCTCACCCGCTCCTTCGAGCAGGAATTTACCAAGTACAACATTCCCTATAAAGTATTCGGCGGCTTCAAGTTTTTCGAACGGAAGGAGATCAAGGATGTGCTCGCCTATCTCAGGCTCGTTTCCAACCCCTTCGACAGCGAGGCGGTCGCCCGCATCATCAATGTCCCGAAGCGGGGGATCGGCGAACGCACCGTCGTGGCGCTGCAGGACTATGCCGCGGCGGAGGACCTCTCCCTCTATGACGCCGTGCTCGACTGCGAGCAGCTCGGCCTCGGCGAGGGCACGGTGCGCAAACTGCGCGCCTTCCGCGACCTCGTCAAAGACCTCGTCCTGCGCTCCCAGACCTGCGCGGTGAACGAGCTCACCGATTATCTCCTCAGAGCGACGGGGCTGTACGACATGTATCTCGACGGGACGGACGAGGGCGCCGCCAAGCGGGCGAACCTCGGCGAGTTCCAGAACTCCGTGGAGGAGTTTGCGCGCATGAACGAGGGCGCTTCGCTCTCCGACTATCTCCAGCAGGTCACCCTCTATTCGGATACCGACGAGATGACGGACGACGACTATGTGACGATCGCGACCATCCATGCCGTCAAAGGGCTCGAATTCCGCTATGTGTTCCTGTGCGGGCTCGAAGAGAACGTCATGCCCACGTCGCGTGCGCTCGAGGATCCGAAATCCCTCGAGGAAGAGCGCCGGCTCATGTACGTCGCCATCACGCGCGCCAAGGAGCGGATATGGCTCACGCGGAGCCTCAGCCGCTACCTCTATGGGCGGAGGGAGCCCACCATGCGTTCCCAATTTGTAGAGGAGCTGAGCGGCGAGCTCGCGCTTCCCAAGGAGCGCGTCTACTCCCGCTATACGGGCGACTACCGCGGCGGAGGGTCCGGCTATGGGTACGCAAACCGCGGCTCGGGCTATATGAGCGGCGCGCCGAGAAGGGTGGGCCGCGCTTCGGACTATGCGCCGCGCGAAGAGAGCGGATATACCTTCGGCGGATCGCGGCGGGCGCAGACGACTTTCCGCGAGCCGGAGCCCGCCGCAAAGGGCAAGGATACGTCCCGCTTCTCGGTGGGGACCAAGGTGCGCCATCCCAAGTTCGGCGAGGGCGTCATCACGGCGAAGCGCGGAACGGCTTCCAACCTGATCGTGACCGTCCGGTTCGAGGTCGCGGGCAACAAAGATCTCGCGGCGGCATTGGCTCCGCTCGAGATCGTCGAATGAGGATAATGAGAGGGAAATAAGATGGACAGAATGCAGGAATTGTGCCGGATCCTCAACCGTTGGGCGTACGAGTACTATGTGCTCGACGACCCGAGCGTCCCCGACCGGGAGTATGACCGCCTCTACGACGAGCTCAGGGCGCTCGAACGGGAGACGGGGACCGTGCTGCCCAATTCCCCGACCCGCAGAGTCGGGGGCGAGCCTGTGAAGGCCTTCGGGCGGCACACCCATATCGCGCGGCTCTATTCGCTCGATAAGGCGGTCACGGAGGACGAACTTGCCGCCTTTTTCACCCGCGTCGAAAAGTACGGCAAGCCTGCCTACACCGTCGAATACAAGTTCGACGGGCTCACGGTGTGCCTGACCTATGAAAACGGCGCGTTTGTGCGCGCCACGACGCGCGGCAACGGCGTGGAGGGGGAGGATGTGACGGCGCAGGTGCTCACGGTCAGGAGCTTTCCGCTCACGATCTCCTACCGGGGCACGCTCGAAGTGCGCGGCGAGGCGGTCATACGGCTCTCCGTGCTCGAAAAATACAACGCCGCGCATCCCGACGAACCTCTGAAGAATGCGCGCAACGCGGCGGCGGGCGCGATCCGCAACCTCGACCCCAAGATGACGGCGGAGCGCGGCCCCGAGATCTTGTTCTATGACGTCAACTATATGAGCGAAGACCCCGTCCCGTCGCAGACCGAGGCGATGGCATTTCTCAGACGGGAGGGGTTCAAGACCTATCCCTATTTCAAGGTCTGCAGAACGTTCGAGGAGGTGCAGGACGCGATCGACGAGATCGAGATCGAGCGCAAGAAGATCGACGTCCTGACCGACGGCGCCGTCGTCAAGGTCAACGAGGAGCAGGTGCGCGAAGAGATGGGGTATACCGACAAGTTCCCGCGCTGGGCGATCGCCTTCAAATTCGAGGCGGAGGAGGCGGAGACGACGGTCAAAAACGTCTTCTGGCAGGTCGGGCGCACGGGCAAACTCACCCCGCTCGCCGAGGTGGAGCCGGTCGAACTCGCCGGCGCGACGGTGCGCCGCGCAACGCTCAACAACTTCGGCGATCTCACCAAAAAACGGGTCAAAGTAGGGTCGGGGGTGCTCATCCGCCGCTCCAACGAGGTCATTCCCGAGATCTTGGGCGCCGTAACGGAGGAGGACGGGGGGATCCCCGTCGAAAAACCCACCGTCTGCCCCGCCTGCGGCAGTCCCGTTACAGAGGTGGGCGCCAATCTCTTCTGCAGCAATCCGGACTGCCCGCCCCGCATCGTCCAGAAGCTCACCCATTACTGCTCTAAGAACGCTGCGGACGTCGAGGGCATGTCCGAACAGACGCTCACGCTGCTCTATGAAAAGCGGGGCGTGCGGCGGTTTTCCGACCTCTATGCGCTCACGGCGGCCTCTTTCGAGGGGCTGGAGGGGTTCAAAGAGAAGAAGATCGAAAATCTGCTCACGGCGATCGGGAAGAGCAAGCATATCCCGCTCGACCGCTTCCTCTATGCGATCGGCATCGGCGGGATCGGCAGGGTCGCCGCCCGCGACCTCGCCGCCTTCGGCAGCGTGGAGAAGGTGGCCGCGCTCGGGCTCGAGGAGCTCGTCGCGCTCGAGAACATCGGCGAGATCACCGCGCGGGCGATCGTGAACTACTTTGCGGACGGGGAGAATGCCGCCGAGCTGAAGCGGCTCAAAGAGGCGGGCGTGGAGCCCTATACGCGCGCAAAGAGGACGGGCGGCCTCTTTGCGGGGGAGACGGTCGTTCTGACGGGGAGCCTCGGCTCGATGTCCCGCACCGAGGCGCAGAAGCTGATCGAGGGGGAGGGCGGCACTGCGGCAAGCGCGGTGTCCTCCAAAACGACGCTCGTCGTCGCCGGAGAGAAGGCGGGCAGCAAGCTTGACAAGGCGAAAAAATTGGGGATCCCCGTGCTCTCGGAGGAAGAATTTCTCGCGCGGCTCGGGAAATAGCGGCGCGCTTTCCGTTTGAAATTTTTTTTGCAAATGGCTTGATTAACGCGCCCCGATATGATATAATTAGTTCGATCCGAAAGGAAAAAATCAAAAGGATGAAACTTCGGCGGGCGCAAGTTCCCGAAGGCAAGGAAACGCGATGTACAGTATGACGGGGTTCGGCAAAGGCGGATTTCGGGCGGATGGGCTCGAGGTCGGCGTCGAGCTCAAATCGGTGAACAACCGCTATCTCGACGTCTCCGTCAAATGCCCCCATATCCTGAGCCCCTATGAGGAGCTCATCCGCGGCGAGATCCGAAAGAGCATCTCGCGCGGCCATGTGGATGTCTTTATCGGCATCACGGATAAGCGCGAAAAGAAGCGCAGCTTCTTTGTCGACTTTTCGGCGGCGCAGGCCTATGCGGACGCGGCGGCGGCGCTCAGGGAGCGGTTCCCCGCGGCGGCGGACGATCTCACGCTCACCTTTCTGCTCCGCATGCCCGACGTGCTGAAGCCCGAAGAGGCGAACGAGGCGGACGGCGAGCTGATCGAAGCGCTCCTCGAAGCGCTTAAGGAGGCGCTCGCTGCGCTCAAGCAAATGCGGCAAAAAGAGGGGGAGCGCCTCGGGCAGGACCTCTCCTCCCGCATGGATACGATCGCACGGCTCCGCGAGCAGATCTCTCTGCGCGCGCCGCTCGTGGCGCAGGAATACCGTAAAAAGCTCACCGAGCGGGTCACCGAATTTCTCGGCGGGAAGGTGGACGAGAGCCGGATTTTGACGGAGGCGGCCGTCTTTGCGGATAAATGCAACATCGACGAGGAACTCACCCGGCTTGCCTCCCACATTGCGGAGTTCCGCAAGATCTCGCAGGAGGACGCGGTGGGCAGAAAGCTCGATTTCCTCGTGCAGGAATTCAACCGCGAATGCAATACGATCTGCAGCAAATCCAACGATGCCGCGATCACGAAGTACGCGCTCGAGATGAAGAACGAGATCGAAAAAGTGCGCGAGCAAATACAGAATCTGGAATAGTGGGTATGCGCAATATTTTACTTGTGCTGTCAGGTCCGTCCGGCGTCGGCAAGGGGACGTTGAAGGAGCGGCTCATGCGGAGCGACGAATTCGTCTTTTCGGTCTCTTGCACGACGCGCGCCCCCCGCGAGGGCGAGCAGAACGGCGTGGATTATTTCTATCTTTCGCGGGAGGAGTTCGAAAAGCGCATCGCACGGGGAGATTTCCTCGAATACGACGAACATTTCGGCAACTACTACGGCACGCTCCGCTCCCATGTGGAGGGACGGCTCTCCGAGAAATCGGTGATTCTCGACATCGACGTCGTGGGCGCGCTCAACGTGAAGCGGTGCTATCCCGACGCAGTGCTCGTCATGCTGCTTCCTCCCGATGTAAAGACGCTCGAACAGCGGTTGATCGGGCGGGATTCGGAGACCGCGGCAGAGCGCGAAAACCGCCTTGCGCGGGTCCGTTTCGAGCTCGGCAAGCAAGGAGAATTCGACTACACCGTCGTCAACGACGACCTCTCGGAGGCGGAACGGCGGCTTTGGAAGATCGTAACAGATGAAAAAAACAGAGAATAAGGAGATGGTAATTATGATAAACGACCCCTCGGTAGACGCGCTCGTGAGAAAGCTGGGCACCGATGAAGAGCCGATCAGCAGATACGAGCTCTGCGTGGTTGTCGCAAAACGCACCCGCCAGATCATCGAACAGATGCAGTCGATGGGCACCCTCGAGCTCCCCGGCAAGCAGAAGGAGATCGTCCTTGCCTGCAAGGAGATCATGAGCGGCAAAGTCAAGAGCGCAAGAGATTGATCCAATGCCCCGTTTCGGCGGGGCGCGCTTTTTCATGAAGCCGTTTTACATAACGCACAGGGGACCCACATGTATGCGGAAGTGATCGTCGACATCGCGCACAGCGACGTCGACAAAATATATGACTACGCCTGCGACGATAAGGTGTCCGCGGGCATGCGCGTCGCCGTGCCCTTCGGAAGGAGCGTGACGACGGGCTTTGTCATACGCGTGAAGGAGCGCAGTGCGCTCGAATCGGAGAAGATCAAGCGCATTCTCCGCTACGACGCGGAGCCCGCACTCAACAGGGAATGTCTGGAACTTGCGGAAAAGCTCTCGGAGCGCTACCGCTGCCCCAAGGCGCTCGTGCTGCGCCTCTTTCTGCCCGCAGAGATGCGGACGGGCAAGGTCGGCGAGGCGACAAGGACGTTCGCCCGCCTCACCGCGGAGCCCTTTACGATCTCTCCGCGCGCCCCGCAGCAGCAGGCGCTCGTCGCCTTTCTCGAGGAGAACGGCGAGGCGGACACCGCGGTTTTGCGCCAACGGTTTCCGGGCGCCCTGAAGGCGCTTTCGGATAAGAAGATTCTCCTCTTCGAGAAGCGGCGCGTCTTCCGCGATCCCTACGGCGGGCTCGAAGGGGAGCGGCGGGAACATGTTCTTACGGATGCGCAGCGCACCGCGGTGGAACAGATCAGGGGCTCTTCGAAGACGGTGACCCTCCTGCACGGCGTCACGGGCAGCGGCAAGACGGAGGTCTATCTCACACTCATTGCGGAGCAGCTCGCGGCGGGGAAGACGGCGATCTTCCTCGTCCCGGAGATCTCTTTGACCCCGCAGATGCTCTCCCAGCTCCGCGCGCGGTTCGGCAAGAGCGCCGCGATCCTGCACAGCGGGCTCTCCGCGGGGGAGCGCTTCGACGAATGGCGGCGGCTCCGCGAGGGCAGCGCCCGCATCGCGATCGGCGCACGTTCCGCCGTATTCGCCCCCGTCGAGAACATCGGGCTCATCGTCATCGACGAGGAGCATGACGGGAGCTACTCCTCCGAGAGTGCGCCCCGATACAACACCTTCGACATCGCCCATCTGCGGGCGAGATACAACGGCTGCAAGCTCGTACTCGGCAGCGCGACGCCCTCGGTGGAGACCTACCGGCGGGCGAAAGAGGGGAAATTTGGCCTTGTGACCCTGCCCGACCGCATCAACCGCCGTCCGCTTCCCGAAGTCCGCCTCGTGGATATGCGGCGGGAAGTGAGGCGGGGGAATCCCTCCTGTTTTTCCTCCGTTCTCAGGGACAAGCTCGAGACCTGCCTCGCCCGGGGGAACCAGGCGATCCTCTTCCTCAACCGGAGGGGATATTCGCAGACCGTTCTCTGCCGCGACTGCGGCTATGTCGCCAAATGCCGCGACTGCGACGTCGCGCTCACCTATCACCGCGAGAAGGTGAACGGCGCCGAAAGGGACTGCCTCAAATGCCACTATTGCGGCACAAACTATCACATGCTCACCGCCTGTCCCGAATGCGGCGGCGTGCACCTCGGCTATACGGGCACGGGCACGCAGAAGGTGGTGGCGGAGCTCAAAAAACTCTATCCCTCCGCGCGCGTCCTGCGCATGGACGTAGACACGACGAGCGGCAAGGAGGGGCACTACAAGATCCTGAAGCAGTTCGCCTCCCGCGAGGCGGATATCCTCGTGGGCACGCAGATGGTCGCCAAAGGGCACGATTTTCCCTCGGTCACCCTCGTCGGGATCCTCGACGCGGACATGAGCCTGCATTTCCCGGACTATCGCAGCGGCGAACGCACCTTCCAACTCGTCACGCAGGTGGCGGGCAGGAGCGGAAGGGCGGAGGAGCGCGGTGAGGTCGTGCTCCAGACCTACGATCCCGATAATTACATCCTGCGGTTTGCGGCGAAGTACGACTATGCGGGCTTCTATGAACACGAGATCGCGGTCCGCGCAGGCGCGGCGTTCCCGCCCTTTGCGAGGATTGTGCGGGTGATGGTCGTGGGGAGCGACGAAAAGGAGGCGCTCGCCGCCCTGAAAGAGGTGTATGAAGCGCTGGAGCGGATCTACCTTAAAAACACCGATCGATTTCTTTTTTTCAATAAAATGCACGCGCCCATCAAGCGCATCCGGAATAAGTTCCGCTATCAGGTGCTCATGCGCCTGACGGAGGGCAGCCTGCTCAGGCAGATCTATGCGGTCTGCGCGGAATGCAGGTACCGGGATACGCTGGTGTATGTCGAGGAAAATCCCTCGAATCTGAGCTGAGGCGCCGCAGGAGGTCACATGGTTCTTGAAATTTTGCAGGTCGGCGCTCCCGTTTTGCGGGAGAAGTGCAAGCCGGTCACCCGTTTCGACGGGGAGCTCTGCCGTCTGCTCGACGACATGAAGGAAACGCTGAAGCGGGCAGAGGGCGCCGGGCTTGCCGCGCCGCAGGTGGGCGTACCCATCCGCGCCGTCGTCGTCGACGTCGAAGAGGGCTTTTTCGAATTTATCAACCCCGTCTTTGTCTACACAAAGGGGGAGCAGATCGGCGCGGAGGGATGTCTGTCTGTCGTCGGGAAGGCGGGAACGGTCCGCCGTCCCGCCAAGGTGAAGATCACCTTCCAGGATCGCGCGGGCGCCCGGCATTCGATCGTCGCACGCGACTTCTTTGCGCGCGCCGTCTGCCATGAGCTCGACCATCTCGACGGGATCCTCTATACCGACAAGGCGACGAACGTGCACGATTCGGAGGATTAAATGAAACTTCTCTTTGCGGGGACGCCCGATTTTGCGGTGTATCCCCTTGAAAAGATCGTAGCGGCCGGGTTTCCCGTCCTGTCTGTCCTCACCCAGCCCGACAAGCCGCAGGGCAGAAAGGGGACGCTCACGCCCTCGCCCGTAAAGCAGACGGCGGAAGCGCTCGGGATCCCCGTCTTTCAGCCCGCACGGCTCCGCGACTGCGCGGAGCGGCTCCGGGCATTCGGCGCGGACCTCATGGTCACCTGCGCCTACGGGCAGATCCTGACGCAGGAGGTCCTCGACCTGTTCCCGATGGGCGTATGGAATATCCATGCGTCGCTGCTTCCCGCCTACCGCGGCGCCGCCCCGATCGCGCGCGCCATCATCGACGGATGCAGGGAGACGGGCATCACGATCATGAAGACGGAGCTCGGGCTCGACACGGGGGATATGCTCCTCTCGGCGCGCTGCCCGATCTATGACTCCGACGACTGCGGGACCCTTTCGGACCGTCTTTCCCGCCTTGCGGGCGAGCTCATCCCGCAGGCGCTCGAAACGATCGAACGCGGAAACTTCTCCCTCCGGAAGCAGGGGGAAGGCTTCACCTGTAAAAAGACGGAGCGGACGGAGGTGGATTTCTCCGCTTCCGCGCGGGAGGTGAGCTGCCTTGTCCGCGGACTCTCGCCCGCGCCCATTGCCTATGCGCGGTGCGGGGAGCTCGTTTTGAACGTTTGGTTTGCAGAGGAGGTCCCCTGCACGGGGGATGAGCCGTATGGCACGGTGCTCTCCGCCTCTCCCAAGGAGGGGCTCGTCATAAAATGCGGCGAAGGCGCGGTGCGGATCACCGAATTGCAGCCCGCGGGCGGCAGAAGGATGTCCGCGAAGGACTTTTTGAACGGAAGAAAGATTGCAAAGGGAGACCGCTTTGAAAACAAATCCCTTCTATGACCCTTACCGCGTGCTCCTGAAGGTCTATTCGGAGGGCGCGCACCTCAAGCTCGCCCTCGCGCAGACTGATCTCGAGGAGCTCAACCGCGCGCGCACCGTCAAAACGGTGTACGGCGTCCTCGAGAACGACGGCTATCTCTCCCTCTGTATCAGAACGTTCGCGCCCAAGAGCCCCAAGCTCGCGGCGCGCGTGCTCCTCAAGATCGCACTCTTTCAGATGATCTTTCTCGGCAAGCCCCGCTATATGGTCACGGATACCGCCGTAGACTTATGTAAGCGGCTCGGGAAGGGGGGCATGGCGGGATTTTTGAACGCGTTTTTAAGAGGGTTCGACGGGGCGAAGGTCGTCCTCCCCGAGGGGGACGAGGGGCTCTCCGTCAGGTACAACTTTCCGCTCTTTGCGGTCAAAAAGCTCAGGCGGCAGTATGGGGAGCGTGCGGAGCGGATCATGGCGGCCAAGAGCCGCGGCGTGAGCGTGCGCTTTGTGCGGGGCGAAGAGGCCTACCTGGCGCGCCCGCATGAAGAGACGCCTTTCCCGCATCTGTACCTGTTCGGACATTTTGCGCGCGACGAGGGCTTCGACCGCGGGGATTATACCTTCCAATCGGTCGGGAGCGTGGCGATTTGCTCCGTCGTCGAACCCTGCGAAACGTTTCTCGACGCCTGCGCCGCGCCCGGTGGGAAGAGCGTGCTGCTCTCCGGCCGCTGCGCACACATCACCGCCTGCGAATTGCATGAACACCGCGTCGCGCTCATCCGCAGCTATTGCGAGCGCATGGGGGTTGAAAACGTCGCGCCCATGTGCGCCGATTCTGCGCAGTTCCGTCCCGAATGGGAGGGCGCTTTCGACGGCGTTCTGTGCGACGTGCCCTGTTCGGGGTTCGGAACGGTCGCCGAAAATCCCGATCTTCCCCTCAATAAGACGGAGGCCGATTTCGGCGGGCTCCGTTCCGTACAGTCGGCGATCCTCTCAAACTGCGCCCGCTACGTCAAAGCGGGCGGCGCGCTGTACTATTCGACCTGCTCGGTCCTCGAAGAGGAGAACGACGGCGTGGTCGGGCCCTTTCTTGCGGAGCATGGCGGATTTTCGGCGGAGGCGGCGGAATGCCCGCTCCCGCACGAAAAGACGGCATACGGGCTGCAGTTTTTGCCCGACGAGGCGTTCGGCGCGGGATTTTACGTCGCAAAATTGAGGAGAACGGCATGAAAAAGGTGCTGCAGGATCTGACGAAAGAGGAGCTCTCCGCCCTTGTGGAGGGGCTCGGCGAAAAGAAGTTCCGCGCCGGGCAGATCTTTCTCGGGCTCATGCAGGGGAAGAGGATCGACGAGCTTCCCATCCCGTCCTCATTGAAGGCCCGCCTCCTCGAAACGTACGAGAACGAGCCCGTGAAGATCGCCGAGACCCTCGTCTCCAAAGACGGCACGAAGAAGTTCCTGTTCGCGCTCGCGGACGGCAACCTCATCGAGGGCGTGCTCATGAAATACGTATACGGCAACACGCAGTGCGTCTCCACGCAGGTGGGCTGCCGCATGGGCTGCAAGTTCTGCGCCTCCACCCTCGGCGGAAGGGTGCGCGATCTTACCTCGGGCGAGATTTTATCCCAGATTTTGGTGGTCAACCGCGCCGAGGGCGGCACGCTCAAGGCACGCGCCGTCACTAACGTCGTTCTGATGGGGAGCGGGGAACCGTTCGATAATTATGAGAACGTCGTGCGCTTTTTGCGCCATGTCACCGCGGAGGGGGGCATCTGCATCAGCGCGCGGAACATCAGTCTGTCTACCTGCGGGCTCGTGCGCGAAATGAAGCGGTTTTCGGAAGAGGGGATCCCGCTCAATCTCACCGTCTCGCTGCATGCGACGTGCGACGAGGAGCGTGCCCGCACGATGCCGATCGCGAACAAATACAAAATTCCGGAGATCCTCGACGCCTGCGCCGGGTACTTCGAAAAGACGGGGCGGAGATACATCTTCGAATACACCCTCATTTCGGGGGAAAACGCGGATGAGACGCACGCGCTTGCGCTTGCGAAATTGCTCAAGGGCAGGCCCTGTCATGTCAACCTGATCCGCCTCAACGAGGTCAAGGAGCGTTCGCTGAAGGCGGCGGCGGAGCGCGACGCACAGCGCTTTTTGGAAGTGTTGGAGGGGCAGGGCATTTCGGCGACCCTGCGCCGCAGCATGGGGAGCGACATCGCGGGGGCTTGCGGGCAGCTGAGGTATTCACGAATTTTTCCTGACGGAAAAATTCCGTGAGGTGGAGCGGCGTTGCTTCTGTTCAACAGCGCAGTGCGCTGTGGGGGGCGCCGCGACAGCCGAGCAAAGGACTTCCGAAAAAAGGCGAAGTATTTTTTCGGAAAGAGGAGCCGCCGAGCGCAATATGAGCTTTTCGAAGAAAAGCGTGGATAGCGTTCGTGCGGCGACGAAGCGAGGCGGCGTTCGACGGGCGCTACCGTCGAACAGCGCATTTGCGTCTTAACTTGCGTGGCCCTCTTATTCGTTTCATCAGACACGAAGCGCGATGCGTCGCGCAAATGTTGTCCCGCAGCGCAAAATAGCGATTTTGCTCGCGGAAAGTTTAGGGAACAGAAAGCCGTCCCCAATATGTCACCCTGAACGGAACGAAGTGAAGTTGAAGCATCGCCGCAGCAGTGATACCATTCAGGAGGAGTTTATGAAGATCAAAATCGCGCCGAGTATTTTGGCGAGCGACTTTTCGAAGGTCGGAGAGGAGGTGAAGCGGCTCGAGGCCGCGGGCGCCGACCTCGTGCATTGTGACGTCATGGACGGCAACTTTGTGCCGCCCATCACCTTCGGTGCGCAGATGGTGAAGGCCATCCGTCCGCATACAAGGCTTCCGCTCGACTGTCATCTCATGGTCCTCCATCCCGAGACCCATATCGAGGACTTCGCCCGCGCGGGCGCCGACAATATCACCGTCCACGTCGAGACCTGCGACATCCCCGCGCTCTTTCGGCAAATTTCCTCCTACGGGATTAAAAAGAGCGCCGTGATCAACCCCGAAACGCCCGTTGAGAAGATCTTCCCCGCCGCGGAGGAGGCGGATATGCTCCTCCTCATGAGCGTGCATCCCGGCTGGGGCGGCCAAAAGTTCATTCCCGAAACGCTCAAAAAGCTCGAGACGCTCAAAAATTATTGCGTGAAGATCGGGCGGCCCGACCTCGACATCGAGGTGGACGGCGGCGTCACCGAGGAGAATGTCAAAGAGATCATCGCCGCGGGCGCGAACGTGATCGTTGCGGGGAGCACGGTGTTCCGCTCCCCCGACATGGCGGCGACGATCGGAAGGCTGCACGGATGAACGTGCGAGGTGACGGAAAGAGGGCCGTCATCCTTCTGAACGGCGAGCCCTACCGTGGCGAGATCGACGCGGAGAACGCCTATGTCCTCTGCTGCGACGGGGCGTACTCCTGGGCGAAGGGACGGGTGAGGATCGACGAAAATTTGGGCGATTTCGACTCTTTATACGAAGCGCCCGTTCCCGCGCCGCTGAAAAAGTTCCCCTCCGAGAAGAACGAGACGGACGGCGAGCTTGCCGTGGACCGTGCGCTCTCTCTCGGCGCGACCGACCTCGTCTTTTACGGCGGCGGAGGAGGGCGGGAGGATCACTTTCTCGGAAATCTGCACCTCCTTCTTAAGGCGAAAGCGGCGGGCGCTCTCACGGCCGTGCTCAAGACGAACGGTGCCGGAATTTCCCTCTGCGGCAAGGGCGAACAGCGCTTTGCCTGCAAAAAGGGGCAGACGGTTTCGCTGTTGCCTTTCGGCGGTGACGCGCATATCATGAAGATGGAGGGGTTCAAGTACGCGGAAAAAGACTTGCAGCTCTGTTACGGCTCCACGCGCGGGATCTCCAATCTCACGGTGAGTGAAGAGATTTCGTTTCGTGTGGAGGAGGGATATGTGCTCGTCATCATCAATGAGGAGGTCGTATGATCGTCTGCTTTAAGCTTCCGAGGCTGCTCGGCTGCATTGTTCGGCTGTTCTACAAGGGATGAAATATATCGATCTGCATTGCGACGCCCTCACGAAGGAGGGCGTTTCTTCCGTCACGAAGGAAAATCTTCTTGCGGGCGGGTGCATGCTCCAATGCTTTGCCGCCTTTGTGCGGGAGCGGGAGGGGAGGTTCCTGCGCGCCCTGTCGCTCGTCGACGCGTTTGATTCCCTCTGCAAGCGGGAGGGCTATTCTGTCTTCCGCGGGAAGCGGGAAGAGGGGATCTGCGCCATGCTCACCGTCGAAGAGGGCGGCGCGGTCGAGGGGAGCCTTGAAAAACTGCGCATCCTGCACCGCAAGGGGGTGCGCATGATGACCCTTGTCTGGAACCGTGAGAACGAGCTCGGCTTCCCGAACTTCGACCGTACCGCCCCCCAAAGGCGGGAGACGGAGCGGGGGCTCAAGCCCTTCGGCAAAGAAGCGGTGGAGGAGATGATCTCGCTCGGGATGCTCGCGGACGTATCCCACGGGAGCGACAGGCTGCTCAAAGACGTCGCCATGATCTGCAGAGGGCGGGCGCCCTTCGTTGCGAGCCATTCCGGCGCCGCCGAGGTCTACCCGCACGCGCGCAACCTCACGGACGAGGGGATCCGCCTCATCGCGGAGGGCGGCGGGGTCGTCGGGCTCGATTTCTGCGCCGACTTTGCGTCGGACGATCATACCGCGGAGGGGCAGAAGCGGGCGCTGCTCGCGCATGCAGAGCACATTTTGCGCGTCGGCGGGGAGGACGTCCTCGCCATCGGCAGCGATTTCGACGGGATCCCCGAAAATCCCTATCTGAGATCTCCCGCCGACCTGCCCCGCTTTTTGGAGGAACTCTCCGAGAGATTCGGCGCCAAAACCGCCGAAAAGATCGCCTGTAAGAACGCGCTCCGCGTGCTCACGGGCGTTTGAGCTTCTCCATGGCGATTGCGAAAAGGGACTGACGAAAAATCAGTCTCTTTTCTGTGACGGTGTATGGGTAAACTAAAATGAATGATGCAAATTTTTATGATGAGAGTTTTCCATTAATTATGCAATTTCAAACAATATTATTAGATATTCAAATGTTCCTCTGAGAAGAGCGGGCTGTCTAAAAATTCGCTGACGGTCATGTCAAAGCCACGGGCAATCAATATTGTGGTGGAGAGCAAATTGTCTTTTACGGTTTCATGTAAAATGTTTTTAAGAGTGGAGTGATTCACTCCGCTATTCATCGCCAAGCGATAGCGCGTCATATTTTTTTGCGACAACAGCTCTTGTATCCTTATTGACAATGCGTGATTTACATTTGTTATCATCGTCATACTCCAATATGGTTATGTATGACAATAATTTACCAAAATTTTTTTTCGATATATGGTTGCATATAACCATATTTTGTGCTATAATGTTTTTACAAATAAAAGGAGAATAAAACTATGGAAGAAAATCATATTGAAGTGGATAGCGGTCGAGGAAAAAACATTCATAATCGGAATGTGATTTTAATAGGGATTTTTGTTGTTATAGCAATCGTTGTAGTGATTGTTTTAGCGGTTGCATTAACCGAAATTGATAGCAAGCCGAAATTAACTATATCGGATACAGATATGTCTGTTACATACAATGAATATTTAGGTTATTCTGCAACAATTAAAGGAGTTGCGTTAAACACATCAGGGCACGATCTATCGTATGCAAGCGTTGAATTTTCAGTATATGATGCATCGGGAAATAATCTTGGAACGGCTTTAGCAAACATCAATAATTTAGGAGAAGGAGATACTTGGAGATTTGAAGCTGCTCTATTTAATTTCCCAAGCACACGCCCTTCATCATATAAATTAGTTGAGATTACTGCATATTCATTTTAGGGGGCTGTATGGATTTTTATATCTACATTTTAATATTTGCTCTTGTCTTTTTTGTTGTGTTGAGTAGCGTTTTATTTTATCAATCATCAAAAGATAAAGCAAACGGAAATGAGCAATTCGCAATCAATAAAAAAACTTTGGAATATTTGCGAAGCCAAAAATTTATTATTTCCAAAATTTTCTACATTACCGATAGTTATTCATATAGCAAAGATAATTCGTACAAAAAGATGATTGTAGTAGATAATGAAGGCCAAAAAATTTGCTTGGTTGACTATCTGGCAAAAAGATATTATATAATTAGTTTTGCTGAATTGTTAAATTATGAATTATATGAAAATGGAAGTATGGTTACAAACGGTACTGCATTAGGCGGTTTTGGAGTGGGTATTTTTGGAGCAGAAACCAATGGGAATTGCAAAGACTTAAAGTTGATCATACGAATTAAAAATCTCTCTACGCCACAAGTAGTCTATGATATATTATCTAATTATATGGCGGGAATTAGTGTGGAAAAAACTGCACCATTGTATCGACAGTGTAGCGCTTCATTGCAAGAGGTTATGTCTTTTCTTGAGGTAATTAAAAACAATAATTCCTCAAGCAGCCCTTTATTAGATGCTTAATTCTGTGTAGAAAGACGGGAAAACAGACCTTGAAAAAGGGCTTCCAAAAAGTTATCGAAAAACTTTCTGTAAAGAAGAGATGCAAAGAAACACACTTGGCGGTTTTCCTTGAAAGCTGCCTCAAAGTGGGGTTTGTGCCGCTAATGGAAAGGTGGCCGCCACAGAAAAGGGACTGACGAACAGTCAGTCCCTTTTCTGTGGCGGAAATTCTCCGATGGGGGCCACATTCCGGAAAAAATTCATAAAATATAGTGGAGGGCCTTCGTGAGAAGAGGGATTTCCTGAAACTATGATAAAAACAAAAGACGGGCGCAGATGTGCCCGAAGCATCCTCAAACGCATCATGATCTCCGTCCTGTTCTTTTTGTTCGCGGGCGGCATCATCATGATCTTCTGCCTCTTCGGCGGGTGCGGGCTGTTTGGCTATCAAGCGCGGATCGTCATGTCCTCGTCGATGGAGGCACAGGCAGACGAAACTTCCGCCATACGGGAGATTTCTGCCGGGAGTCTTATTCTCATTCGGCTTGTCCCGAAGGGGGAAGCGGCGCGAGGCAAGTTCTATTCCGACCTCAAAACGGGCGACGTCCTGACATTTTCCTACAAAATCTTGGGCGGAAGCGCTGTCATCACGCACAGGATACAGCACATTGAAGGGCAAGACGGCAGCTACACCATTGTGCTCCGCGGCGACAGCGGA
>CANROI010000010.1 GCA_947632165.1 uncultured Clostridia bacterium | reverse complement strand
CTGCAGGCGCTCGGCTATGCGCTTGCCCCGCTTTTTATCTCCTTTTTGAGGCTCGTGCTGTTCGTCTTCCCCCTTGTGTGGATGTTCATGCTCGGCGGGAACGCGGTCATGACGGTGTGGTGGGCATTCCCCATAGCCGAGGCGCTCACGGCGGCGGCCTCGGCGGCATTGCTCGCTGGCGCTCTGCACCGGAAACTTCCGTCGCGCGTTGCGGCTCCGATTCCGCTTGCGGTATAAAAAATGACAGTTTGAAGTTGCCGCGGGCGGGGCGCATTTGCGCCCCGCCCGCGGCTGTTTGATCCCAAAGTTTATCTTTTCAGTTCTTCCATGCCGACAAGTTCATCCAAACTCACTTTGAAGAAGAGGGCGATTTCCACCAGCGAGGCAAGATTGGGCTCACGGAGCCCGTTTTCCCACAGACTGATGATGCCCTTGCTCACGCCAAGTTTGTTTGCAAGTTCCACCTGCCCGAGCCCCCGTTCTTGCCGCAAAAATTTCAAATTATTCTTAAATTCCGTCTCCATACCATCTATCATCTTCTCACAAAAGTAAGAAAACTCACTTGACTTCTTACAAATGTAAGAATATAATAGAGAAAAACGAACGGAGGAATCTTATGAAGCGTAAATTTTTCATCGCGTTGATGTCGGTTTTAACGGCGTTGTGCCTTGCATTCGGCCTTGCCGCATGCGATTTGGGGGAGGTTGAGCTCCCGGATGATCTTTGGACGATAGAGCGCGTTTATGCGACCGCGCAGGATCTCGGCTTTGAGGGCACGCTCGAAGAACTCATTGCCATGTTCAAAGGCGCCGATGGCGCTCCCGGTAAAGACGGCGCACAGGGGCCCCAAGGCGAAAAGGGCGAAACGGGCGCACAGGGGCCCCAAGGCGAAAAGGGCGAAACGGGCGCGCAGGGACCTAAAGGCGAGAAGGGCGATCCCGGCAAGGACGGACAGGACGGCAAAGACGGCAAAGATGGTGTGAACGGCAATGACGGAGTCGGCATCGAATCTATGGAGGTGGACGAAGCCGGGCATCTCATCGTGACGATGACGGACGGTAGCAAAAAAGATTTGGGAAAGATCACGTCGGACGGAGAACTTCCCCAAGCGGAGGGCACCGAAGGGCTCCAATATCAAAAGCGGAAGGACGAAGATGGGCGGGAGTACGCCGCCGTTGTCGGGCTCGGCACCGCATGGGAAACGGACATCGTCATTCCCGCTACCTACCGCGGATTGCCTGTAAAAGAGATCGGCGCCTATGCGTTTGCTTTCTATAAGGACTTGTATGGCGGGTTCTATCCGAACATCTCCGGAGATCCGAGGGTCGTTTCGTTGACGAATATCTCCCTTCCGGAAAGCGTGACGTTGATCGGCGATTCCGCGTTTTACGGCTGCAGCGGATTAAAAGAAATTACGATCCCTCAGAGCGTGACTTATATCGACAGATGGGCGTTCGAAGATTGTACCGGTCTTACCGGTGTGACCTTCCAAGGCGATCGGCTGACTTCGATCGAATATGGAGCGTTCAGAGGTTGCACCGCATTGAAAGAGATCTCCATTCCGAACAGCGTGACCGTGATCAAATTTGATGCCTTTGCGTATTGCACAAATCTTCAAACCGTCACGCTACCGAATAAGTTGACCGAAATCGAGGACGGAGCATTCAGGAATTGCGGCGCTCTGTCGAAAATCAATATCCCTCAAACCGTGACCGCGATCAGGGATTGGTCGTTTATGTCCTGTACTGCCCTGAAGAACATCGAGTTGCCGAAAGGCTTGCAAACCATCGGAGAGGCGACCTTTTGCAACTGCACATCTTTGCGGGAGATCGACATTCCCGACAGCGTTCAACAGATCGGGATCAGCAACGGCGATCGCCAACTGTTAGCAAATGACGGGACTCCGTTTCATTGGGGCGTCTTTGAAGGTTGCACGGATCTGACGCGGGTGACGATCGGAAGCAATGTGACGACGATGGGGGAGCGGACGTTCATATTTTGCGCCTCATTGGAGAGCGTGACCTTCCGCGGCGTTTCACAGCTGACCGAGATCGGATTGGGAGCATTCGCTTTCTGTACCTCGCTTGAACAGATCGAGATTCCCCAAAATGTGACCGTGATCGGAAATGGTGCGTTTCAGGGATGCAGCGCCCTTACGGAGATCACGATTCCCCAAAATGTGCTCCTTATCAGTTATGGGGCGTTTATGGGGTGCACCGCGCTTGAAAAAGCGTATTTTGCACATGCGGACGGTTGGTGTGTGTCAGATGTTTCGGGGGCATGGAGATCCGTTTCCGATTCCGACAATCTCGACGATCCCGCGACCGCGGCGGGATATTTAAGCGCAGACATCCAATTGGCTTGGGCGCGCGAGGAGTACTTTTCGGGCCAAGAGGGCTGAGATCCCCTTCCTAAGGAATGAAAAAAGATCGCCCCCCGTTTTCGGTTGACTTTTTCCGGCGCGGTTTCTATAATAGAGGAGAAACAAAAGAGAGGCCGGAAAGATGAGAAGATTTTTTACGAGCGAGAGCGTGACGGAAGGGCATCCCGACAAGGTATGCGACCGCATTTCGGACAGCATTTTAGACGAACTCCTGAGGCAGGATCCCGATACCCGTGCGGCGGTGGAGTGCTGCGCGGCGTATAACACCCTCATGATTGCGGGCGAAGTGACTTCGAAGGCGAAAGTGGACTACGAAGCGGTGGCGCGCGCCGCCATCAAAGAAATCGGCTACTACGCGGGGGACTTCGCCTATGACAAATGCAGAGTGATCCCGCTCATTCATGCGCAGTCGCCGGACATTGCGCTCGGCGTAGACAATTCCCTCGAGAAGAAGGCGGGCGGGGAAGCGAGCGACCTGCTCGGCGCGGGCGATCAGGGCATGATGTTCGGCTTTGCCTGCCGCGAGACGGAGGAGCTCATGCCTCTGCCCATTGTGCTCGCCCACAAACTCGCCTTCCGCCTTGCGCAGCTCCGCAAGGAGAAGCTCGTCGACTACCTCCGTCCCGACGGAAAGACGCAGGTCACCGTGGAGTACGACGGCAAGACCCCCGTCCGCGTGGACACCGTCGTCATCTCCGCCCAGCACAACACGAAGGTCTCGCAGGAGCAGATCGCCGCGGATATGAAGGAACTCGTGGTCAAAGCGGTCATTCCGCAGGCGCTGTTGGACGGCAAGACGAAGTATTTCATCAATCCGACGGGCAGATTCGAGATCGGCGGCCCGGAAGGGGACTCCGGGCTCACGGGCAGGAAGATCGTCGTCGATACCTACGGCGGCAGATCCCCGCACGGCGGGGGCGCGTTCTCGGGCAAGGATCCCACCAAGGTGGACCGCAGCGCGGCGTATATGGCGCGCTACATCTGCAAAAACATGGTCGCGGCGGGGCTTGCGGACGAGATGGAACTGCAGGTCGCCTATGCGATCGGGGTCGCGCGGCCCGTCTCCGTGTTCGTCGATACCTTCGGCACGGGGAAGCTCCCCGACGACGGGATCGCCGCGATCATCGGGAAGGAATTCGACCTTCGTCCCGCTGCGATCATCTCTGCGCTCGATCTGCGCCGTCCCATCTATGCGCGGACGGCTGCTTACGGGCACTTCGGCAGGGATAACTATCCCTGGGAGCGGGTAGACCGGGTGAACGACCTCAAAAAGTATCTGTAACAGAACATAAAAACAGCCGCGGCGCGGGGCAGTTGCCCCGCGCCGCGGCCTTTTGTTCGTTCAGTTCACTTTATGGTAACCTTTTTTGGGCTTCGGGCGGAAGAAGTCGATCTTGCCGCCGAACTTCACAAAGACCGTAAAGAGCGCGATCGCGGCAACGGTGACGCAGATGACGATGATCGCCCATGCGTCGAGCATCTCCGCCTTGACGCGCGACCAGAGCTCGTTGATGCGCTCGCTCGCGTCCTCGCGGTAATAGTCCATGACGGCGCAGCGCGCGATCACATCCTCGGGCGGGAACTGCGCAAAGAGCTGGCGGCTCGTCCGCTGCTCCTCTTCCGCATAGATCCCCGCTTCGGAGCCGAAGAAGTAACTCAGGTCATAATATTCACCCTCCTCCTCGTCGACCCCGTACAGCCAATCGGTGTAGTCGAGCATCTCGCGGTTTTCGCCCGCGATCACCGAGGTGTAGCCGATGTAATAGCTGTTGCGCTTGGCGCTCTCGGGCATCGACATATAGTTGACGAACGCCTGCGCCGCCTTTTTCGTGCCGCGTTCCGTGACGCCGTTCGTCATCACCCAGCCGTCGAACCAGAGGTTGGATCCCGCTTCGGGCACGTAATAATCGAGGAAGATCTGCGAGCCCTCTTTGATCTCGCCCGTCTTTTCGTCGATCTCGCCCGCTTCGCCCTCATCGAGGGCATAGACGGCGTCGCCGCTCCACGCATAGTTGATATAGATCTTGCCGCTGACCATGTCCGCCTTGCCCGTGTCCGTCTCGAAGCTGTAGATGTTCTTCTTGATGTCCATGAGCTTGGGCTCCACTCGGTCGATCGTCTTTTCGTCCGTCGCGTTGAAATAGGCGGTGAGCCTTTCGATATAGTCGTCGGCGGAGCGGTCGAGCGCGAGGAGCTCCTCCTCGAAGGCGACCCCGAGCGCCGCGAAGTAGGTGTCGCGCACGTTGTCCTTCGCCGTGATCTTGTTGCGCACAGCGGGATGGACAAAGGTCTGCCAACCGTGTTCTTCGAGGAATTTTCCGAGTTCGACAAAGTTGCCTGTTCCGTCTTCGACTTTTGCTTCGGGGTTGTATACAAATCCCGTCGTGCCCCACATATACCCCGCGGCATATTCGCTCCACCTCGGGGAGCCCTCGGGCGTATTCAGGCCCGCGTTTGTCTCGAATTTCTCCTGGATATAGGGGGAGACGTTTCGGATATAGTAGTTGAGGGGATCGGACTTATCGAAGAAGCTCTCGTCGTACTTTTCGAGGTAGGGCGTGCCGTCCTCCTTCGTCTCGTTTGCGAGCTTCATGATCATGTAGTCGGAGGGGCACAGAAGATCGTACTCATTGCCGAGCTTGAGCTCGTTGTACATGTCCTCGTTTGTGCCGAAGGTGGAGTAGACGACCTTGACTTTTTCATGGTAGGTATCAAAGTACCACTGTTCGAAATCCTCGAGGATGGAGGGCGCCACGATGTCGTCTTCGTCCGCGCCCTCTTCGAGCGCGAGGTCATAGACATAGGACCCTTCGCCGCCGTCGTCGATGTATTCCTCCCAATTATAGACCCTCAGCGTGATGGCGGGTTCGCCGCCGCAGCCGCTCAGAAGGGAGAGCGTGGGCAGGAGGAGGGCGGCGGAGAGGGCGACGCTTGCGATCTGTCTGAATTTCATCGGTCTGCCTCCTTGCGTTTCTTTCCCGTGAGGTTGGATACGACGACAAACAGCACGATGATCACGAAGATGATGGTCGTGAGCGCCCAGAAAGAGGAGAGCGTCGCCGCCGTGTGGGCGTTGCCCTTGGTCGTCGCGTTATAGACGTAGGTCGAGATCGTCTCGAAGCCCGCGGGACGGGTGTACATCGTGACGATGTAGTCGTCGAGGGAGAGGGTGATCGCAAGCATAAAGCCCGAGATGACCCCCGGAATGATCTGCGGGAGCACGACCTTCATGAGCGCCTTGAAGGGGCTCGCGCCGAGGTCGAGCGCCGCCTCATAGAGGGAGTTGTCCATCTGCTTGAGTTTGGGCATGACCGAGAGCACCACGAAGGGGGTGCAGATCACCATGTGCCCGATGAGCAAGGAGAAGTATGACTTGGGGATCCCGAGCGCCACAAAGGTGACGCAGAGTGCGAGCGCGGTGACGATCTCGGCATTGATGACGGGGATCTGCGAGACGACATGGATGGCGCTCTTGATCCGTTTCTTGCAGTAGAACATGCCGAGCGCGCCCGTCGTGCCGAGCAGGGTGGAGAGGACCGCCGCGGCGAGCGCTAAAAGGAGGGTGTTGCCGATCATGCCGAGCACCTTGCTGTCCGAGAAGAGGGCGGCATAGTGCACAAGGGAGAACCCTTCGAATTTGCCGATCATGTCCGTCTTGTCGAAGCTGTAGACGGCGAGTAGGAGGATGGGCGCGTAGAGCAGCAGCAGGGCGAGCCCCACAAAGGCCCATTTGAGGCAGGAGAGAAGCAGTTTTTTCTTGTTCATAGATTTGCCCCCCTGACGTTTTCTTCCGAAGTAAACCCGCCCGACAGCCAGGTCGAGAGGAACACGACGACGAGGAGCACGAGCGCGATCATGGATCCCATGTGCCAATCGTTGCCGAAGTAGTCATAGATAAATTTGCCGATGATCGTGACCTTCGCATTGCCGAGCATGTCGCTTACGACGTAGTTCGTCATCGAGGGCAGGAACACCATCGTGACGCCGCTCATGATGCCCGGCATCGAGAGGGGAAGCGTCACGCGCGAGAAGGTCGTCAGGGCGCTTCCGCCGAGGTCGGCGCTCGCCTCATAGAGGCTGTTGTCGATCTTCGTGATCGTCGTATAGAGGGGCAGGATCATGAAGGGCAAAAAGTCGAACACCATGCCGAACACCGTCTTGAAGTAGTTCGCGTCCGCAAGCCATTCGAGCGCGGGCGAGCGGGAGAGCAGGTTGAAGATCTCCCGGAGCGCATTCACCCTGAGGACGAAGTTGATCCACATGGGGAGCACGAAGAGCATCAGGATCACGAACTTCTTTTTGAGCTTGCTCCGCGCCAAAATGTAGGCAACGGGATAGGCGATCACGAGGCAGACGACCGTCGTCACGAGCGCGATCACGAGGGAATAGACGATCGTCGAGAGCTTGGTCGGATCGGAGAAGAATTTGATGAAGTTCTCGAACGAAACGTGCATTTCATCGTCCGTGAACGCGTAAAAGAGGATCACGAGCATTGGTACGATGACGAAGAAGATGAGAAAGACGGCATAGGGGATGCAGAGCGTCTTTCTGGTGAAGCGGGGGAATTTCATTTCTTCTTTTCCTCCGTATGCTTGAGCGTCAGTTTGATTTTCTCCTTCGGAATGATTACGGAGACGAAGTCGTTTTCGTTCCAGAGGTCGCCCGTCGAAAAGACGAAGTCCTCTTCGCTCTCGTCCGTGCGGACGATGAGACGGTAATGGTCGCCCTTATAAATAATGGATATGATGTGGCCGGTCGTGCCGCCCGCCTCTGCGTCGTCGCTGATCGTGATGTCGTCCAGCCCGACCTCGACCGTCACCTCCGTGCCCGTGAGGTCGATCTTTTCGCCCTCCGCCGTGATGAGGTATTCCTCCTCGTCGACATGGCTGCCCGGATAGAGCTGCGTGACGTCGCATTCAAATTCGCCGTCGGCAAATTCCACCGTGTTGTGCTTGGTGATCACGCCGTCGAACACGTTCTTGGTGTATTTCGGCTTCATGAGGTGGATCTCCTCGGCGGGGATCTTCATGCCGATCACCTCGCCCTCCTGCCGTTTTTCGGTGCTCTGGATCACGACTTCGTATTTGCCGACCGTCGCCGTGATCTCGTAGTGGATCCCTTTGAAAACGACGGAGATCACCTTTCCCTTGAGCTGTCCCTCTTCGGGCGCGCACATGTGGATGTCCTCGGGACGCACGACGACGTCGACAATCTCGTTCTTTTCGAAGTCGTCCACACAGTCGAAGGTCTTGCCGCAGAACTTGACCTTCCGCTCGCCCACCACCGTGCCGCCGAAGATGTTGCTCTCGCCGATGAAGTCGGCGACGAAGGTGTTGGCGGGCTCGTCATAGATCCCCTTGGGGGTGCCGATCTGCTGGACGACGCCGTCGGACATCACGACGATCGTATCCGACATCGTGAGTGCCTCCTCCTGGTCGTGGGTGACGTAAATAAAGGTGATGCCGAGCCGGCGGTGCATCTCTTTGAGCTCGATCTGCATCTCTTTGCGCATCTTGAGGTCGAGCGCGCCGAGCGGCTCGTCGAGGAGCAGGATCTCGGGCTCGTTGACGATGGCACGCGCGATCGCGACCCGCTGCTGCTGTCCGCCCGAGAGGGTGGAGATGGACCGCTTCTCGAAGCCCTCGAGGTCGACGATCTCGAGCGCCTTCTTCACCTTTTCGGAGATCTCTTTTTTGGAGAGCTTTTCCTTTTTGGTATAGCGGTCGCCCTTGTCGTTCTCATACGTATTCTCCACCCGCTTGCAGCGGAGCCCGAAGGCGATGTTCTCGAATACGTTGAGATGGGGGAAGAGCGCATAGCGCTGGAAGACGGTGTTCACGGGCCGCTTGTTCGGCGGGAGCAGGGAGATATCCTGCCCGTTGAGAAGGATCTTCCCGCTCGTGGGCAGATCGAAGCCCGCGATCATGCGCAGCGTCGTCGTCTTGCCGCAGCCCGACGGGCCGAGGAAGGTGATGAACTCTCCTTTCTTCACGTAGAAGCTCACGTCCTCGATGACGACGTTGTCGCCGTAGGCCTTGGTGACGTTCTTCAGTTCGATAATTTTTTCTGCCATCGTGATTCTCCTTATGGTCGTTTGCGGGGCGAGGGGCTCAGAAGTTCGGCGGGGTGGAGATCCACAGGAACCGCGCCCTTCCGCGCCCTCTGTTGAGGATATAGTGTTCTTTGTTTGCGGTATAATAGAAGCTCTCGCCCTTTTGGACGGGATGCGCCTTGCCGTCTTTTACGATCGCGAGCTTTCCCTCGAGCACATATCCGAACTCTTCGCCCTCATGGGGGAAATCCACGCCCGTCGCCGCGCCGGGCCCGAGCTCCACGAGCACGGGCTCCATCATATTTTTCTGCGCGTTGGGGATCACCCATTCGAGCTTCATCCCCTCCGACTGCTTCTCGATATATTCTTCCTCGGGGAAGACGATCTTTTCCTCCGCCTCCTCATGGAAAAAGTCGGAAAGATTGCTTCCGAGCGCGTTGAGCAGGTCGACGAGCGTTGCGATCGAGGGGCTCGTGAGGTCGTTCTCGAGCTGCGAAATGTACCCCTTGGTCAGTTCGCAGCGGTCCGCGAGTTCCTCCTGCGTCAGGTTCTTGCGTTGGCGCATGTCTCTGAGTTTTGCACCGAGTTCCATATTCCGGTCCACCTCCCGCGTGTTTACAAATATTAAACTTTTGGCTGTCTTTTATAAAACTTTCGTAAAAGTAAACTGAAAGTTTAATAAAAATAAACACGACGCGGTATAGTATAATATAAGAGGGGCAATATGTCAACCGTTTCCCATAAGATTTCCGAAATTGTGAAAGTGAACACTTCCGGGGCGGGAGGGCGTTTGATTTGCACGAAAACGGGGGGAAAATGGGAGAAAGCGTCAAAAAAAGCCGCAGGGCGGCTGCGGCCCGCGGCGGAGGGAGACGAAAATAAGGCGCCCCTTACAAGGAGCGCCCGAAAAAAGAGATCTCGTTGATTATGCGATGGCGGAGAGCTTCTTTGCGAGCTTTGCCTTCTTATTCGCCGCGTTGTTCTTGTGCAGAATGCCCTTCGACGCAGCGGAATCGATCGCAGAAACGGTCTCGGGATAGAGTTTACCCGCCGTCTCCTTGTCCCCGGCGCTCACGGCGGCGAGGAATTTCTTGATCTGCGTCTTCAGTGCGGACTTGATCGCCTTGTTCTGCATCGTCTTCTTTTCGGTGACGAGAACGCGCTTTTTTGCGGATTTGATGTTAGCCACGATATTTCTCCTTCAAATTCTATTCAACACTACGCTATTTTAGCATAAAATAAAGTGCTTGTAAACTGTTTTTCGGCGAAATAGAATAAAAAATTCTTCAAATTTCTCAAAAACAGGAGGGGATCATGGCAAAAACGGTGCGGATCGGCGTCTTTGACAGCGGCATCGGCGGGCTCACCGTGCTCCGCCCGTGTGCGGAGGCGGTCTCGGGGTGCACCTTCTATTATCTCGGCGACAACCGCAACGCGCCCTATGGCGAGAAGCCGGAGGCGGAGATCTACGCTCTGACGCGCGCTGCCGTTCTCGATTTGCGGAAAAAGGGGGCGGACGTCGTCGTACTCGCCTGCAACACGGCCACGGCGGTCTGCGCCGACCGCCTCCGCGCCGAATTTTCCTTTCCCATTCTCGGAACGGAACCGGCCATCCTGCCCGCCGCGCGCGCCGCAAGGCGGGTGCTCGTGCTCGCCACGCCGCGTACGGCGGAGAGCCGGCGCCTGAAGGAATTGGTCGGCCGCTGTCCGCAGTGCAGCTTTACCGTATTCCCTGCGGCGGGGCTGGCGGCCGCGGTGGAATCCCTGATCGTGGAGGGGACGCCGCTCTCCCTCGAAGATCATCTCCTTGCGGGGGATTTCGATGGGGTCGTGCTCGGTTGCACCCACTATGTTTTTCTGCGCCGCGCGATCTCCGCCTTTTACGGCGCCCCCGTTTTCGATGGGGGAGAGGGGGTCGCGAAACGGCTGAAAACGGTGCTTTCCGGGCGTTTTCAAAAATCAGTAGGGCTAAAAAACCACGATTGTCAAGAACTTAACATATGCAAAATTCCGACCGTATTCCCGCAAAAATCGCCAAAAAACCGCATGATTTTCCTCGGTTCGTGCAAAAATGCAAACAAATGTGTATATAAACAAATGTTTGACTCTAAATTTACGCATAAATTTTCGGATTTCGACAAAATTTTTTAATTTCGGGTGGAAATTCTGCCCTAAAACCCTTGACAGCGCGTTCCGGTCGTGTTATAATGGCATCAAGTGATTAAAAACCGCTCAAATTATGCAAGGGAGGAACCGCACATGAATCGTTTCATCGGCCATGTTGATCATAAGATCGACGCGAAGTATCGCGTGCGGATCCCCACCGAATACCGTTCTCAGATCGAAGAGGGCAAGCTCTTCTTCATCGTGCGGCCCAACCGCTGCATCGGGGTCTACCCGGAAGCGAAGTGCAACGAGCTGGTCGAGCAGCTCTCCGCGATCAAGACGAACGATCCCAACTATGCGTTTGCGAACTTCCTTGTCGGTTCGATCACGGAGATCACGGAAGACGACCAGGGCCGCATCGTGATTCCGAACTTTTACAGGGAGTATGCGGGGCTCTCTTCCGAGTGCAAGGTCGTGACGACCGGCTGCATCGATCATCTTGAGATCGCCTTGCGGAAGGACGACGAGAAGATCGATCTCGAACGCGTCGAACTCGGCTTCAGCAGCATGCCTCTTTGATGATGGGATCCTTTTATCATCGTCCGGTCATGCTCGACGAGGTGATCGAAGGGCTGCGCATCGGGCGGGGCGTCTATTTCGACGGGACCGTCGGGGGCGGAGGGCACTCCTCGGCCATCCTTGCGGCGGACGAAGGGGCGACGCTGATCGCGACCGACCGCGATGACGAGGCGCTCGCCGCCGCGGAAAAAAGACTGAAACCATACGAAGGAAGATATAAGCTCTTCCGGTCGGACTATAAAAACTACGCAAATGTTCTCTATCGGGCGGGCGTGGACAAGCTCGACGGCGTGCTATTGGATTTAGGAATATCGTCTCATCAGGTGGACGATCCCCTGAGAGGCTTCTCTTACCGTTCGGCTGCCGCGCCCCTCGATATGAGGATGGACAGGACCTCTCCGCTTACGGCGGCGCAAGTCGTGAACGGGTATGAGGAGAAGGAGCTCTTCCGCATCCTCAGGGATTACGGGGAGGAGACATTCGCTTCGGCGATCGCGCGCAACATCGTGCGGCGGCGGGCGGAAAAGCCGATCGGGACCTGCGGCGAGCTCTCCGCGCTCGTAGAGGAGAGCATCCCGCCGAAGTTCCGCTCTGCGGCATGCGCAAGGCAGACCTTCCAGGCGATCCGCATCGAGGTCAACGGCGAATTGGATGGGCTTGCGGACTGCGTGCGGGGGCTCTGCAGAACGCTCAGACCGGGCGGCAGGATCTGCATCCTCACCTTTCATTCGCTCGAAGACAGGATCGTGAAAGAGGTCTTCCGCGAGCTCAATACCGATTGCGTCTGTCCGAAGAGCTTTCCCGTCTGTGTATGCGGCAAAAAGCGGGAACTGGAGCTCATCACGAAGAAGCCGATCACGCCGGGCGAACGGGAACAGGCGGAAAATCCGAGAAGCAAGTGTGCAAAATTGCGGATCGCGCAAAAAATATAGCATGAATTTACATCCGAAGGAATAGAATTAAGGAGACGAGATATGGCAGGCATGGATTTGTTGGAAAGAGAGATCGAAAGGCAGACGGAGGGGCGTCAGACTGCGGCGAAGAACGAGATGAGCGAGGCTGAACTTGCGCATCGCCGTATGATGTCCGAAAATATGCACAATCTGCTCTACCCGCAGGAGGACAGCCGTTTCGATCGCTATTCTCCGGCGTCGGATCCGAACGTCAGGACCTATGACTACGACAACATGCCGCTCACTTCCGACCGGGTGCCCGCCTACCAGAATCCCATCTACAGCACGAGCGAATACCATGCGCCCGCCGTGCCCAATGCGCCCGACGCACCCAGCGCGGCAAAGCGGATCGCCGACTATGTGCCCGTCATGCCCGGGATGCAGAGCGTGCAGCGCTTCGGGGATATGCCCGCAAGACGGGTAGAAAACTATGCGCCCGTTGCCGAGCCCGAGGCCGCGCCGAGATCCGCCAATCTGTTCGAAAATGTGCTCTATCGCGACGGCGAGGCCGTCGTTACCGGCGAAGCGGCGCCGGCGCCCGTCTATGCGCCCGCCCGTACGGCCGCTCCCCGTCCGCAGGAAATGCCCTATGAGAATTACGAGGAGGACGAATCGGACGCCCTGCCCACCCGCCGCACGCTGGAGACCATCCGCCGTTCGGAGGAGCGGGAGACATCCGCAAACACCAACTTCTTCTCGGCGCTCTCGATGAAGACGAAGCTGGTGCTCGCCGCGGTGGCGGCAGTCATCGCCATCCTCATCACGGCGATCTGCGTCAACACCGCCATCCTCAACTCCCTCAACCGGGATATCGCCGCAAAGCAGAGCGCGATCGGAGAGCTCAAGGGGCAGATCGAGGTCGTCGAAGGCCAGATCGAAGATCTCACCTCGCGGGATCATGTGTTTGAGTGGGCGGAACAGCAGCCCGACCTCACGCCTCCCGAAGGTTATCAAAAATAATTCCCGGAGGGGAACAAAATCAAATATACGGACTTTTCTTTGACTGTCCTACGAAAGAGGTTATTCGCCGTGATGATGGCAATAGCCTTTCTTTTTTGCATTTTTTTGTCCAGATTCCTCTATGTACAGGCCTTCTGGAAGGAGGAGCTCCTCTACCGTGCGCTCGACCAGTGGACGCGGGAGATCCCCGTCGTCGCGGAGCGGGGGAAGATCTTCGACCGGAACGGGGAACTTCTCGCCGGGAACGGGACCGCCTACAGCGTCTACGCCCGTGCGAACGCCGTCAAGGACCGTGAGGAGAGCGCGCGCGTGCTCTCGGCGCTTTTCGGCGGCTCCTATGAGGAGATGCTCTCAAAGCTCTCCGACCGGTCCCGCTCCGAGATCACGCTCGTAAAGCAGGCGGAAAAATCTTTCGTGCAGCGCATCGAGGGCACGAATCTTCCGGGCGTCTACTATGCGCGTGACAACCGGAGGGTCTACCCCTACGCAAGTCTCGCCTCGCAGGTGCTCGGCTTCACGGCGATGGGCAGCGAAGGGACGACGGGCCTCGAAAAGTATTACGACCGCTTTCTTTCGGGCAAGAACGGGGAGATCCTCTATGAGACCGACCTCGTCGGCGTCGAGCTCGAGGGGGCGTCCGCGGCCTATCTGCCCGCGACGGCAGGGCTCAACATAAGGCTCACCCTCGACTACCGCATCCAGGCGATCGCGGAGGAGACGATGGGGCGGGCGCTCGCAACCTCTTCCGCAAAGGCGGCGCAGTGCATCGTGCTCGACCCGAACGACTTCTCCATCCTCGCGATGGTCAATCTGCCCTCCTACGACCTCAACGATCCGCCGCGGGAGGACCTCTCCGCGCTGAATGCGCTCTCGCGCAACAGCCTCGTCTCAGACATCTACGAGCCCGGTTCCACCTTCAAGATCGTCACCGCCGCCGCCGACCTCGAGGAATGGCGGCGGGGGAACGCGGCCGCTCTTTCACCCTCCTATGTCTTTGCATCTTCCCGCACACGGAGCGTGGACGGGACGAGCATCAAATGCTGGAGCGACCATAAGAACGGCAAGCATGCGAACCAGACGCTCGCCGAGGCGCTCAACAACAGCTGCAACCCCTGCTTTGTGGATATCGCCCTCGCGCTGGGCAAAGAGACGTTCTACTCCTATCTCGAGGCGTTCCGCTTCGGCAGGGCGACGGGAGTGGATTTCTCGGGCGAGGCGGTGGGAATGCTCATCCCGGAGGGGAGCGTGCGCGACTGCGACCTTGCGCGCATCGGCTTCGGGCAGACGATCGCCGTCTCGCCGATCCAGCTCGCCTGCGCGGCGGCGTCCGCCGTCAACGGCGGGTACTACTATACACCCCACCTCCTCGAAGAAGTGTTCACGGACGACGGATACGTCTCGGAGCGCGTGGGAAAGACGCTGGTGGGCAGAACGGTGAGCGAGGAGACCTCCCGCCTCCTCTCGGGGATGTTGGAGGGAGTCGTGCGGGACGGGAGCGGCAAGCATGCCTATCTCGAGGGCTACCGCGTGGCTGGCAAGACGGGCACCGCGCAGAAGTACGAGAACGGACAGATCGCGCAGGGCAAGTATGTCTCTTCGTTCGTGGGGTATTTCCCCGCGGATGCGCCGCGCTACCTTGCGCTCGTCATCGTGGATGAGCCGCAGGGCTCCTACTACGGCAGCACCGTTGCGGCGCCCTGCGCCGCGGAAATTTTCAAGGGGATCATCGACGTGATGGGGATCGCGCCGTTCGAAGGGGGTGAAGGATGAAGCTTTCTCAGCTCGGAAAAGAACTCAAGGATGCGAGGCTTGTCAAGGACGCGGAGGTCTCCGCGCTCTGCGTGGACAGCCGTGTGGCGGGGGCGGGCGACCTCTTTTTCTGCTACCGCGGCACCGGCGTCGACTCCCATCTCTTTGCGGAGGAGGCCGCGGAGCGGGGAGCCTCGCTCGTCTGCGAGCGCGAACTGCCGCTTCCGTGCGCCCAGCTCATCGTGCCCGACGGGCGGGAGGCGATGGCGTACCTCGCGGCGGCGTTTTACCGCCATCCCGAGCGGGATATGCGGATCATCGGGGTCACGGGCACCAACGGCAAGACGACGACCTGCCATTTCCTCGGGGCGATCCTCGGGGAGGCGGGCCGCAGCGCGGGGCTCATCGGCACCCTCGGCGCTCGGTACGGCGAGATCACCGTCGCGCCCGCACTCACGACGCCCGATCCCATCTCGCTGTTTTCTCTGCTCGCGGACATGCGTGCGGCGGGCGTGGAGGACGTCGCGATGGAGGTCTCCGCCCATGCGCTTGCGCTCGGGAAGGTGCTCCCGATCCGCTTCGAGGTCGGCATCTTTACCAATCTCACCCGCGATCATCTCGACTTTTTCGGCGATATGGAGCATTACGGCGGGGCGAAGAAGCGCTTGTTCGACCCCGCCCGCTGCAAGTTCGCCGTCTACAACGCCGACGATGGCTTTACGGCGGAGCTCCTCCGCCTTCCGACGCCGCACACGACCTTCGGGCTGGATACGCCCGCCGATTCCTTTGCGATGATCGGGGAGGAGACGCTGCGCGGCAGCCGGGTGGTGTTCAATCTCTCGGACGAGCTGTGCGAGGCGCAGCTTAAAATGACGGGGCGGCACAATGTGGAGAACGCGCTCGCCGCCGCCTGCGCCGCCAAACAGCTCGGCGCGACGCCCGAACAGATCGCGCGCGGGCTCGAGCGGGTCTCGGAAGTGGACGGCAGGCTCGAATGGGTTGCCGAGTTCCATGGCGCGCAGGTGTTCGTGGACTTCGCCCACACGCCGGACGGGCTGGAAAAGTCCCTCTCCTGCCTGCGCAGGCACTGCAAGGGCCGGCTCGTCGTCCTCTTCGGCTGCGGCGGCAACCGCGACGAGGGGAAGCGCCCGAAGATGGGGGAGACGGCGGCGCGGCTCGCGGATTTTGCGGTGATCACCTCCGACAATCCCCGCTATGAGGACCCCTGCGCCATCATTTCGCAGATCGAGCGGGGCTTCCGCACCGTCTCCGCCGAATATGTCGCCGTGGAGGAGCGGGAGAAGGCGACCGAATATGCCCTGCGCACCCTCGCGGAGGGGGATGTGCTCCTCGTCGCGGGCAAGGGCGGGGAGACCTATCAGGAGATCATGGGAATAAAATTCGACTATAACGACAAAGATGTGATAAAGTCGCTCCTCGGGAAGCTCTCATGAAGATCCTTGTCTGTCTGTATCTCTCGTTCGCCCTCTCCCTCGCGCTCTGCGCGGCGGAGATCCCGCTTCTGAAGCGGCTCGGCGCGGGCCAGAACATTCTCTCCTATGTCAAAGAGCACAAAAGCAAGTCGGGCACGCCCACGATGGGCGGGCTGGGCTTTGTGCTCGCCGCGGCGCTCTCCTCCCTGCTCCTGTGCGACCGTGCGGACAAGCCCTATCTCGTGGCGCTTGCCGTCGGGGTCGGATATCTTCTCGTCGGGTTTCTCGACGACCTCCTCAAAAAGCTCCGGCGGGAGAATCTCGGGCTTAAGCCCTACCAGAAGATCTGCTTTCAGCTCGCGGTCGCGGTCATCGCATCCGTCTATGCCTGCCTCAACGGGCTCACCGTGCTGCGCATTCCCTTTACGGACCTGTCGTTTGATATCGGCTGGTGGATGTTCCCGCTCGGGCTCTTCGTCTATATCGCCACGGTGAACGGCGTGAACCTTACCGACGGGCTCGACGGGCTCGCGGGGAGCACCTCCGCGGTGTTCTTTCTGCTCGTCGGGCTGCTCATCCTCCTGCAGGGGGAAAACGCGTCGCTCTCCTCGCTTTCGGTCTGCCTGTCGGGCGCGCTCCTTGCCTTTCTCGTGTTCAACGTCAACCGCGCGAGCGTGTTCATGGGGGATACGGGCTCCCTGTCCCTCGGCGGGTTTGCCGCCTCCATCGCGCTGCTTACGGGCAACGCGCTCGCCATTCCCGTCGCGGGCGTGATGTTTGTCCTCTCAAGCATATCCGTGATCCTGCAGGTAATATATTATAAAAAGACGGGAAAGCGCATCTTCCTGATGGCGCCCCTTCACCATCATTTTCAGGAGAAGGGCTACGCGGAGGGCAAGATCGCCTATGCCTATGCCGCCGTGACGGCGGCATTCGGGGGACTGATGCTGTTCCCGTTCGTCTGATCCCATCCGAAGACGGGATCGAGGAGATTTTTTCATGCTGTATTCCAAACAAACCTTCCTTGTGGCGGGGCTCTCCCGCTCGGGGATCGCGGCTT
>CANROI010000009.1 GCA_947632165.1 uncultured Clostridia bacterium | reverse complement strand
GTCATGCGGGAGATCCGCGCCCGGCGGGAACTCTCGGCGGGCGCGATCGACTTCGGGACCCTCGAAGAGACGAAGCGCGAGATCGACGGAGACGACTGGATCGACATCTGGAAAAAACATTTCCGTCCCATTCATATCGGCAGGATCGTCGTCGTGCCCGAGTGGATCTCCTATTCCAAAAAGGGGGATGAGGAGATCGTCTCCCTCGATTCGAGCATGGCGTTCGGCACGGGCGAACACGAGACGACGCGCATGTGCCTCGAACTTCTGCAGACCTATCTCAAGCCGGGGGACGTCGTGCTCGACGTCGGCTGCGGGAGCGGGATCTTGGGCATTGCGGCGGCAAAGCTCGGCGCAAAGCGGTGCTGTCTCTCCGATCTCGACCCGATCGCGGTGAAGAGCGCAACGCACAACGCCTTAAAGAGCGGCGTTTCGGAGAAGGTCGGCGTCTTCGAGGCGAATCTGCTCGATGGGTCGGAGCTCGAGGCCGATCTTATCCTCGCCAATATCACGGCGGAGGTGCTCGCGCTCCTCGCGCCCGCGATCCCGAATGCCCTCAAACAGGGCGGCACGCTCATTCTGAGCGGGATCATCGCAGAGCGGCTCGGGTTTGTGAAGGAGACGTACGCGGCGCAGGGGCTCAGCCTGCTTGAAGAGCGGAAGATGGGCGAATGGATCGCCCTCGTCTATCGGAAGGGATGACCATGGCACGCAACCGATTTTTCATCGATGAGATCGCGGACGAGGTCCTTCTGAGGGGGGACGAATTCCGCCATGCAAAGAACGTTCTGCGCCTTCGGGCGGGGGACGAGATCACCCTTCTCGACGGCAGCGGCGCCGAATATGCGGCGATCGTGACCGAAGTCGGCAGAGACCGCATTTCGGCGCATGTCCTGCACAAGACGGACGGGGACCGCGAGCCCCGCACCGAGGTCTGTCTGCTCGTCGGCGCGCTCAAGGGGGATAAGACGGAGCTCGTCGTGCAGAAGGCGGTGGAACTCGGCGTATCGGAGATCGGCGTCTTTTCCTCCCGCTACTGCTCGGCGTTCATCAACGAGAACAAACTCGCGCGGCTGAACCGCGTCTCGCATGAGGCGGCGAAGCAGTGTATGCGCAGCGTGGCGCCCCCCATTCTCTATTTTGAAAGTCCAGAGCAGGCGCTCGCGCATGCGGGCGGATACAAAAACAAATTCTTCGCCTGCGAATTTTTGGAAGAGAGCGAGCGGGCGGTCAAGGGGCTTTCGGGCTCCTGCGCCCTCGTCGTCGGCAGCGAAGGGGGATTTTCGGAGGAGGAGTTCCGCCTGTCGCAGATGCTCGGTTTTTCGGGGCTCTCCCTCGGCAAGCGCATTCTGCGCGCGGAGACGGCCGCGATCGCCCTCCTCTCCGTCGTCATGCACGAATTGGGGGAACTCGGATGAAGGCGTGTGTGTTCACCCTCGGCTGCAAGATGAACGAGGTGGAGAGCGCCTCGCTGATGCGCGGGCTCGAGGCGCGCGGCTTCGAGGTGACGGACGAGCTCGGCTATGCCGATCTCTATCTGCTGAACACCTGCGCGGTGACGGCGGAGGCGGAGCGGAAGTCGCGGCAAGCAATCGGCCGCATGCGCAGATACAATGCGCTCGCGCCCGTCGTGGTGCTCGGCTGTGCCGCCGAGCGGGACGCGGAGGCGTTTTTCAAACGGGAGGGCGTGACGCTGGTCCTCGGCGCGCAGAATAAGGGCAGATTTTTCGACTTGATGGAAAAAAGGGGGATCTTCCGGGAGGCGGAGTGCGGCTTTTCGGAGCTTCCGCCGCCGAAGCAGACCAAGACCCGCGCCTTTTTGCGCATTCAGGACGGCTGCGACCGTTTTTGTTCCTACTGCGTGATCCCCTATCTCAGGGGGAGGACGCGTTCGCAGCGCGCGGAGCGCGTCGTTGAGGAGGCAAAACGCTGCGGCGCGAAGGAGATCGTGCTCACGGGCATCGACATCTCCTCTTACCGCGACGGCGGCACCGACCTCGGCGGGCTGCTCCTCAGGCTCGGGGAGGTGCCCGCGCGCGTCCGGCTCGGCTCTTTGGAAGAGGGGATCGTCACCGATGAATTTCTGGCGCAGATGAAGGCGGCGGGGAACACGGTGCCCCATTTCCATCTCTCGCTGCAGAGCGGATCCGATGCCGTTCTCAAAAAGATGAACCGCCGCTATACGTGCGCGGAATATCTCGACTGCTGCCGCAGGATCTATGCGAATTTCCCGGACGCCGCGATCACGACGGACATCATCGTGGGATTCCCGACGGAGACGGAGGAAGACTTCGAAGCGTCCCTTTCCATTGTGGCGGAAGCGGGGTTTGCGCGGGTGCATTGCTTCCCGTTCTCGCCGCGCCCGGGCACGGTGGCGGCAAAGTGGGAGGACCTGCCCGCTTCCGTCAAGCGCGGGCGGATGGAAAGGCTCATAGAGGCGGCGCACGCCGCGGAGCGCGCGTATATCGGCCGGTTTCTCGGGCGGGAGCTCACCGTGCTCTTCGAAGAGGACGGCGGCTATACGGAGAACTACATCCGCGTCTATGCGGAGGGCGCGCGGGAGGGGATGCTCGCCCGTGTGAAACTGTTGAAAACGGAAAAAGACGGCGCACGCGCCGAAATATCGGAGGAAATTATATGAACGACTGTATTTTTTGCAAGATCATAGCGGGGGAGATCCCTTCGGAGAAGGTCTATGAGGACGAGGAGATCGTCATCTTCAAGGACATTGCGCCGGTCGCGAAGATCCATCTGCTCTGCGTCCCGAAGGAGCATTATGCCTATCTGACCGAACTCAACCAGGCGCGCGTGTCCCGCCTCGGGCGGGCGCTCCGCAAGATCGCCTCGCTCCGCGATGCGCTCGGCCTGTCGGAGGGCTATCGGCTCGTGATCAACCAGGGCGAGAACGCCGGCCAGAGCGTGCATCATCTGCACATCCACATTCTCGGCGGCGAAACGCTTCCCTGGGGCAACTGAGCGGGGGCGCGCCCGCGCCTCTTCCCGGAAATTTCACCGAGGTATAAAATTTTATCAAACTGTCAATCATCCTTCCGAAATTCGGGAGGATTTTTTATGCGTCGTTTTTTGAGGGCTGCCGGCGCAACGGCAGCGATCCTGCTTGCCGCGGCTTGCGGCCTCATGTTTTTGCTCCTGCTGCATGCGCCCGTGTTCGAACGGGGGGAGAATTATACCTATTACCTCGGGGCGAATTCCTCGGCGCGCGCCGTCGTCTCCGAAGATCCCGTCCTCGATAAGCTCCTGCTCGGGCGCGTTGCGGGCGAGAGCGTGCAATATCCGGGCGATCGCTACGAGGCGCTCAAAGCGCGCTTCCGCGCGGAGCTGCTCTTTACGGAAGAGGCGTGCGGCGTGACGAATTACTATCTCCGCTCCCCCCTCCTCGGCGCGGGGATCGTGCTCGGCGGAAGGCGCGTCAATCTGCACATCGCCGTCGGCGGCGGAAAGACCGTCGCCGGCACTCCGATCGTGTTCGGGGGCTTCTGAGCGGAGATCCGAAAGCCGGGATAAAACAGGTATAAAAGCGGGGACAAGCGTCAAACATTACATAGAAATCGGAGGAAACCAACATGAATGAAAAAGAAAATACTTCTACTCTGAACAGAAAAAAGCTGATCTATTCCGTTATTATCTCCGTCTGCGCGCTGCTTCTCATCGCGGCGATCGTTCTCACCGTGTATTTCGTGACGACGGGCGGCAACGAGATCGCCGAGAACCCTCCCGTCGATGATAATCCGCCCGCGGAAAATCCCCCTGCGGATAATCCGCCCGCGGAGAACCCTCCCGACGACAAGCCTTCGGGCGGCGACGGCAAGGTCACGTTCATCGTGCCCGTCGAGGCGGCGTCCTGCACGGTCGAATACGATGCGATCTACAACAACCGCTCGCTCGACCGGTGGTATAAGCACCTTGCGGTCGACTATGCGGCGGAGGAAGGCGCCGCGGTCAGTGCCATGGCAGACGGCAAAGTCGTGGAGATCAGCCTCGACGAGACGCTCGGCAACCTCATCACGATCGAGCATTCGGGCGGGCTGAAGTCCATCTACCGCTTCGTCGAACCGGAGAGCGGCCTCAAGGTGGGCGATCAGGTCAGCTGCGGGCAGAAGATCGCCACGGTCGCGGCGGCCTACGGCACCGAGTATAAGGACGGCACCCATCTCCATCTCGAAATGGAACTGAATGGGGAGAACGTGGACCCCACCGTCTATATTGATCAGACGCTGGAAGAAAAGTAAGTTGAGGCGCGCGGCAGATTCCTGCCGCGCGCCTGTTCTTATAAACTTCGCAATACTGTGTCGCGACCTGTTCCTCTGTCTGTACGGGTGCATAAATTTTCCGTGACTGCTCAAATTGTGCATAGGAGGAAAATATGAAGAAAATTTTGGCAATCGGCGCGTTGACGTTTGCGCTTGCCGCCTCCGCCGCGGTTCCCGCCACGGCGTATGCGGTCACCCGCTCCCGCGCAGCCGATACGGCGCAGACTGCCGCAGTCGCCGCCGCCGTGCTCCGCCAAGGGAGCAAGGGGGACGAGGTCAGGGAAGTCCAGCGCAGATTGAAACAATGGGGCTACTATTCGGGCAGCGTAGACGGCGTCTTCGGTGCGGGTACGAAAAAGGCGGTCATCGCCTTCCAGAAGAAGAACGGGCTCACCGCAGACGGCATTGTCGGCAAGTCCACCTATGCCGCGCTCGGAATGAACGATTCTTACAACGCGCTCGACGGCAAGAGCCCCTCCGGCTCTTCGGGGAGCGGCAGCTCGAACTACACCTCTTCCGACCTCTACCTCATGGCAAAGGCCATCTATGCGGAGGGACGGGGAGAGAGCTATACGGGGCAGGTCGCAATCGGCGCGGTCATCATGAACCGTGTGAAAAGTTCGTCCTTCCCCAACACGATCTCGGGGGTCATCTATCAGAAGGGCGCTTTTACGGCCGTTACGGACGGGCAGATCAATCTCGAGCCCAACCAGACCGCATATAACGCCGCAAAGGACGCCATGAACGGCTGGGATCCGACCTACGGCTGCCTCTATTATTACAATCCCGCAGTCGCCACGAGCGCATGGATCTTCAACCGCAAGACGGTGACGGTCATCGGCAAACACGTCTTTGCCATTTAAGGAGGAGTTATGGAAGAGAATAAAACGGGAAAGAACGTATCAAGCGGCGCCGAGAAGGTAGAGGCGATCGAACGGGAAAAGGCTGCGGCGGCGGCCCATGCGAGCGCGCCCAAGAAGACGAAGCGCGCGGCCTCTCCGAAGACGGCGCAGAAGAAGGCGGAGGCGCTCGAGACTGCGGCGGCGGACAAGCGGATCGAGGCGGCGAAGGCGCGCGCGGGGAAGAAGGAGAAGAAGCTCATGCACCGCGCGGAACTCAAGCAGAAGCGCATCGAAAAGCGCGCCGAATATAAGGCGAAACGGCTCGAAAAGCGTGCAGACGCGCAGCGCAGAAAGGCGGAGCGCAAGCAGGCGCGGCTCGACCATGCGGCCGCACTCAAGGAAAAGCGGGTAGAGAAGCGCGCGGAACGCATCGCCCGCCGCGAAATGCTCAGGAACGAGAGCAAGGCGGACCGCCGCGCACGCGTCGAACGGGAGAAGAAGGAGCGGATCGCCCTCCGGCTCAAGCGCCGCGAACAGCAGGAGAAGGCGCGGGAGCAGCGCATGCAGGCGCGGGAGGCTGCACGGGAACGCCGTGCGCGCGACCGCCGGCATAAGCGGGAGCAGAACACGGAGCGGAAACGGCATGCGCCCGGCTTCGGCGGCTGGCTCGCCGCAGTCATCTCCTTGGGCGTCGCCTGCCTCGCACTCGGCACGATCGTGACCGCGGGCGCATTCCGCATGAACGACATGACGGTGCAGTCCGCCAACGCCTACCGCACGGCCCTCTTCGAGATGGTCTCCGTCTCCGAGGACATGGACAGCAATCTCTCCAAACTGCGCGTCTCCTCGGGCGCGGGCGAACGGCAGAAGCTCCTCACCGACCTCTTGGTGGACAGCATGCTCATGGAGAGCGCGCTCGAGCGCATGCCCCTCGACAACCTGACGAGCACGGACATCTCCTCCTTCGTCAACAAGACGGGCAGTTACTGCCGCACCCTTCTTGCGAAGGTCTCCGAAGGGCAGGCGCTCTCCGAGACGGAGAAGAACACGGTGGAATACCTCTATGGCGTGAATTCCAAGCTCTACAACGAGCTCAACGAGCTCACCACGCACATGGAGGCGGGCGACTTCATGGCGTTCATAGACGGCAAGGAGGGCCCCGTCTCCCAAAAGTTCGGCGAGATCGGCAAGTCTACGCTGCAGGAGCCCGAGGACACGGTGGACGCGCCTTTCTCCGGGGAGGGGAACGTCGGCGAAAACAAACTTGCGTCGCAGGAGGAGATCTCCGAGGCGCGCGCCGAAGAGCTTCTGGGGCAATATCTGAACGGCTATCATATCGCCGGAACGCAGTACACGGGCGAGACGGTCTCCGAGCGAGCCGCATGCTACAACTTCACGCTCACCGACGAAAACGGCATGGAGATCTTCGCGCAGATCACCAAGAACGGCGGAAAACTCGCATTCTTCGACAGCTATGAGGAATGCACGGAGAAGAACTTCGACCTCGACACCTGCGATGAACTCGCGCGCTCTTTCCTCTCGGAGCTCGGGTACGACGGCGTGCAGGCGGTCTGGCTCTCCGATGCGGGCATGGTGGCGGATATCACCTATGTCGCGGTGCAAAACGGCGTGAGAATGTACCCCGATCTCATTCGCGTGCGGGTGTGCGAATCGAAGGGACGGGTCGTCGGCCTCGACGCCATGCAGTATCTTCTCAACCACGGCGAACGCACGGTGAAGAGCGGCCTCTCCCGCGAGGAGGCGCA
This sequence comes from uncultured Clostridia bacterium, assembly GCA_947632165.1. Taxonomy (GTDB): domain Bacteria; phylum Bacillota; class Clostridia; order Christensenellales; family Borkfalkiaceae; genus Gallimonas. The sequence goes on along the minus strand of CANROI010000009.1, from coordinate 10,803 downwards.
ATCGAAGCTCTCCGAGGGGCTTACGCCCTATGCAGCGCACCTTGCGGTCATTCCGCTCAACGGCGAAGAGGTGCTCGCGCACGAATTCGCCTGCACCTACGGCGAAGAGGAGTACGTCGTCTATCTCGACGCGGAGACGGGCGAAGAGCTCCAGGTCTACCGCGTGGTGGACAGCGAACGGGGAAGCTACCTGAGATGAGACCGGACGGACGGAAATTAAAAAGCCGAGCAGAAGCTCGGCTTTTTAATGAGAAAAAATATGGGATGTGTAAGCAAATTCGTGCGCCGCATGCGGTTTTCCGCACGCAACATTCGCCATTATACTTGCTTTTTCCCCGCCTGTCAAGCAATTTTTCCGCGCCTCCGAAAAAATCGGAGGCAATTTTCTTGCAAAATGTCGGAATATGTCGTAAAATAGGGGCATACAGAGGGGTGCCGCCGCGCGGGCGGCACGGAACGGAGAGGGGATATGCTGCACGTCGTGCTTGTGGAACCGGAGATCCCGCAGAATACGGGCAATATCGCGCGCACCTGCGCCGCGACGGGGTGCGTGCTGCACCTCGTGAAGCCGCTCGGCTTCGACCTCTCCGAGCGGGCGCTCAAGCGCGCCGGGCTCGACTATTGGCACCTCGTCGACGTACGCGTCCATGAAAATTTCGGCGCGCTCCTGCTCGATTTGGGCGGTGCGCCGATGCACTTCTTTACGACCAAGGCGCGGCGGCTCTATACGGAGGCGGAATACGCCGACGGCGACGCGCTCGTCTTCGGCAAGGAGACGCGCGGGCTGGACGAGGAACTGCTCGTCTCCCGCGAGGCGGATTGCGTGCGCATCCCGATGATCGGGGAGAGCCGCTCCCTCAATCTGAGCAATGCGGTCGCGATCGCCGTCTATGAGGGGCTCAGGCAGGGCGGATTCGAAGGGCTGAAAAAGGCGGGCGAACTCCATCGCCTGAAGTGGGAACAGAGGTGAAACATTCTGCAAACGGTAAAACGGCGCTCTTACTTCGGATCGGCGCCTTCATGCTCGTCTTTTTCCTCTGCGCCGCGCTGCTCTTTCTGCCCCTTCCCAAAGAGCTCGGCCGGGCCGCGGATTTCGATTGCATCTGGGAGGACGGCTCTCACACGCGGGAGCGCTTTTCGGAAGTATATTCTTCGCTTGCGGGCGCCGGGGCGGAGGGCGTTATGCTCTTCAAAGACGGCAAGCGGGGCAGGATCGAAGCGGGCGAAGACTTTTTCACGCTCGTCTCGGCGCTCGACGCCGGCTCCCTTCCGGAGCTGTTGTCTCTGCGGCCCGTGCTCTCCCGTCCCGAGCGCGCGGCGATCGGCCTGTCTTACGGCGGCCGCGGCTATTACGACGGCGAATTTTTTGCCTGGTTGGGAGACCGGTTCGCGCGGACAAGCCGCACCGTCTTTCCCGAGGTATTTTTGATGTCCGGGAGCCTCCGTGGGGGCGTGCTCGCCGCTTCGGGGGCGGAGACGCTTTTCCTCGGCGGGACGTGCGAACTCACGGGGCGCGCGCTCGTCGGGAGCGCCGTCTCCGAAGTGCGGGCCGCTGCGCCCTTCCGCGCCGAGAAAGACGCCGTCTACCGCGACACGGCGGGAGGCGTGCGGCTCGTCGCCGCGCTGCCCGGGGCAAGTTCGCTCACCGTCCGCGCGGATTTTATCGACGACGACGCATTTGCGGCATGCGCGCAGCTCCTCTCGCTCGATCTCTGCGGGATCCCCGCTTGGGCATTCGGAAGCGATCCCTTCGAGGGCTGCAAGTCCCTCCGCTATCTGCACACCACGCTTTCCTATCCCGGGCCGGTGGGGGAGTACCGCCGCTCGGTCGCGCCCTGCGGGTGCTATATCTATGAGGTATTGCGATGAAACGATTGCTCAAAAAATTATTCAGCCGATTCTTCATCATCGCGCTCACGATCGTGCTGCTCTTCGCACTGGTGGCGCTCTTTTTCATCGGCGTGCTCTATACCGCGGAAGAGGTGCTCTGCGCCAACTTCCCGGACGCGGCGGATTGGATCCGCATCCTTTTCGGCGCGGCGGACTGGTTCATGCTCGCCCTGACCATCGTGCACATCGTCAACCGCGACATGATCCCCGAGGCCAAACTGCCGTGGATCATCTGCGTGGTGATGTTCAACCTGTTCGGCGTGGCGATCTATATCGTGTTCTCGAACACCCGTCCCTCCCGCAAACAGCGCAGGCAGTACGCGATGCTCAACGAGCATTCCCGCCCCTATATCCAGCGGGCGGTCTCCCGGACGAAGCGCTCCGACGCCATGGGGAATTGGGCGGCGGTATCGGAGGGGCTGCATAAGATCAACAAGAACGCCGTCATCCATGCGAACACCAGAACGGAGTACTTTGCGAGCGGCGAGGCGTTCTTCGTGCGCTTCCTCGAGGATCTGCGCTCGGCGAAGAAGTTCATCTTTCTGGAATATTTCATCCTCGCCCGCGGTAAAATGTGGGGGGAGACCTTGGAAGTGCTCAAGGAGAAGGTCAAAGAGGGCGTCGAAGTGCGCGTCACTTACGACGACATCGGTTGCATGGGCAAGCTGCGGGCGGGCTACTACCGCACGCTGCGCAAGGCGGGCATCAACTGCGTGAAGTTCAACCCGTTCGTGCCCATCGTCTCCAACATCCACAACTTCCGCGACCACCGCAAGATCGCCATCATCGACGGCACGGTCGGCTACACGGGCGGGATCAACCTCGCGGACGAATATATCAACGCCGAACAGCCCTTCGGGTATTGGAAGGACACGGCGGTCCGCCTCGAGGGCGAGGGCGTGATCGGGCTCACGCTGATGTTCCTGCGCCTGTACAACATCCGCGCGAAGGAGCTTGAGGACTTCTCTCCCTACATTCCCGAGACGTTCGAGAAGTTCGAGGGCGAGGGGTTCGTCCAGCCCTACGGCGACGGGCCGCGCCCGCTCTACGAAGCGCAGGTCGGCGAAGAGGTGTATATCAACGTGCTCGCGGCGGCGCAAAAATATGTGTATATCACCACGCCCTACCTCATCATCGACTACCGCATGCGCGGCGCGCTCCTCTCGGCGGCGGCGCGGGGGGTGGACGTGCGCATCATCACACCGCGCATCCCCGATAAAAAGGTCGCCTTCTCGATCACCCGCTCCAACTACACAAAGCTCATCCGCGGCGGGGTCAAGATCTATGAGTATACGCCCGGCTTCATCCATGCCAAAAGTTTTCTCGCGGACGACGACGTCGGGATCGTCGGCACGATCAACCTCGATTACCGTTCGCTGATGCATCACTTCGAAAACGCGGTGCTCATGTACCGCACGAAGGCAAACGCACAGCTCAAAGAGGACTTCGAGGAGATGTTCAAGGCGTCCGCGCTTCAGACAGAGGAGGACGCGAAAAAACCGGTCGTCTGGCGGTGGCTCTGCGAGATCGCCAAGATGTTCGCACCCATGTTCTGACATGCCCCTCGCGGGACGGCAACATCAGCAGTAGCATCAGCATCAAGCATCATAAGCAGCATCATAAGGAGGAGCTATGATCCATTCATTGAGCGGCGGAGTGATCCGCGACAACGGGCTGTTCACATTCGTGCAGGTGGAATTGGACGGAGCGCATTATTGGTATCTCTCGCCCTTCTCTACGGTGAAGGAGGGGGATAAGGTGGTCGTGCCCTTCGGGAAGGGGGATGCGATCCGCCATGCTGTGGTCGTCAAAGTGGAAGAGAACACCGAGCAATGCGCGCCCGTGCCCATGAACCGCATTAAGGAGATCGAAGAGATCCTGAACGCATGAGTCCCGAGCGCAAAAGGGGGCGCCGCCGATTTCATCGGCGGCGCCCCTTTGATTATAAAAATCACTTCGCAGTATTCCGGCAGACAAGCTCCACCCAAAGGAGCCCTTTTATAGGTGAACACGGCCCCCGGCGCCTATTCGACGCGCAGGATGAGGCATTTGAGGTATTGGGTCTCCTCGTCTCCGAACAGGGCGGGGTGGTCGGGCGCCTGGAAGCGGGTCTCGACGCATTGCACCCTTCTGCCCGCCCGCCGCGCGGCGTCTGTCACCGTCTTCTGAAAGAGGGGGAGGGGAACATAGTGGGAGCAGGAGCAGGTGACGAGGAATCCTCCCCGTTTCACGAGCCTGAAGCCGAGGAGGTTGATGTCGAGATACCCCTTGCAGGCGTCCGGGGCCTCGGCCGCGGATTTGCAGAAGGCGGGCGGATCGAGGACGACGAGATCGAACGTCTTGCCCTCGTCCCGAAAGGCGCGCAGGACGGTGAACGCGTCGCCGCAGACGGTTTCGATGTTGGCAAGCCCGTTGAGCGCGGCGTTCCGCCTCACCGTTTCGAGGGCGAGCGGGGAGACGTCGACGGCGGTCACATGCGCGGCGTTCGTCGCGGCATTGAGGGAAAAGCCGCCGCTGTTGCAGAAGCAGTCGAGCACCTCGCCCCGCGCATAGCGGCGGATCGCGGCGCGGTTTTCCTTCTGGTCGAGGAAGTAGCCCGTCTTTTGCCCGTTCTTCAGGTCGACTTCCATCTTAAGCCCGTTTTCCACGATCTCCACGCGGTCGGGCACTTCGCCCCAGAGAACGCCGCACTCTTCCGGGAGCCCCTCTTTTTTGCGGACGGCGACGTCCGACCGCTCGTAGATCCCTTTGGGAGAGAATACGTCGCGCAGGGCGGAGACGAGCTCTTTTTTGCGCAGGTACATGCCGAGCGAGAGGATCTGGACGCAGAGATAGTCCCCGTATTTATCCACGATGAAGGCGGGCAGATCGTCCGCCTCCGCAAAGACGGCGCGGTAGCAGTTCTCATAGCCGAGGGAGCGGCGATAGTCGTTTGCGGCGCGGATGCGGGCGCGGAAGAGCGCCTCGCCGTCCTCCTCGCTCCCGCGGAGGTGAATGCGCACGAGGATCTTGGAGGCATGGTTGAGGTAGCCTCTCCCGATATATCTGCCGTCGGAAGCGCAGACGGTCGCGAGCGCGCCGTTCCTGTCCTTGCCCTCGATGCGCGCAACTTCGTTGGCATAGACCCACGGATGCCCTGCAAGCAGGCGTTTTTCTTCCCCTTTTTTGAGATAGATCGTGTAGCTCATGCGTATATTATAGCGGAAACGGTTGACAAAAGCAAGCGGCTGTGATAAAATGATTTAAGACATAGGGGAGTAGTCGGCTCGAAAGAGCGGCAAGCGTCCACATCATGCGGGATATCCCGCGGGCTTTGCATGAAACGACGAGACTTATGCGCGGTTTTTCCGTGCACAAGTCTCTTTTTGTTTCCGATCGGTGGAGTATGGAGATCTGGGAAATTGTTTTGATCGGCGTCGCACTCTCGATGGACGCCTTTGCCGTCGGCATGACGAACGGAATGGAGGAGCCGTATATGCGCGCCCGCAAGATGATCCTGATCGCGGGCGTGTATGCGTGCTTCCAATTTCTGATGCCCGTCCTCGGCTATTATTGCGGGTCTGCGTTCGCCTCGCTCGTGGAGATGATCGCGCCTTGGCTCTCCTTTTTCTTGCTCTCGGCCATCGGCGGGAAGATGGTCTTTGACTTTATCAAGGAATCCGGCCGCGCCCGCACGTCCGCGTTTGCGCCGCGGTCCGTGCTCGGCTTCGGGAAATTGCTCCTGCAGGGCGTTGCGACGAGCATCGACGCCCTCGCCGTCGGCGTGACGCTGCTCGCCGCCGAAAAGACGTCCGGGCTTCCCCTCCATGTCGCCTTCTGCGCGCTCGTCATCGGCGGGGTGACGTTTGCGCTCTCGCTTACGGCGGTCGGTTTGGGAAAGCGGATCGGCGACCGCTTTGCGGACAAGGCAGAGCTACTCGGCGGGCTCATCCTGATCGGGATTGGCATAAAGCTCCTCGTCGAGGGGCTCGTCTGAAATTTTACAAAAAGGCGCTTGACTTTTTTTTCAAAGCGTGGTACGCTCAAAGCAACAACCGGAAGGGAGTAGTCCTATTGGCGCTTGCGGCAACATACCCCGGGGTGACCCGTGTCGCAGCGGTTCGTATCGAATGACAAGACTTCCGGCAAACTGATATTCAAGGAGTTTGGGTATGGGCCTCTTTCTCACGGAAAAGATCGTTTTACTTGTGATCGGGTTTGCGCTGCTCGTCAAGGGCGCGGATTGGTTTGTGGACGGCAGCGCCGGGATCGCCGGGAAATGCAAGATCCCGCCGCTCGTCATCGGGCTCACGATCGTCGCTTTCGGCACGAGCGCGCCGGAGCTGTGCGTCTCCGTCGTCTCGGCGATCAAGGGCTCCACCGACCTTGCGATCGGCAACGTCGTCGGGAGCAACATTGTCAACATTCTGCTCATTTTGGGGCTGTCGGCAGTCCTTCATGCACTGCCCGTGCAAAAGGATTCGCTCAGGCTCGATCTGCCCGTGTTGCTGCTTGCAAGCGCGCTTCTGGTCGGGCTCGGTCTCTGGGGAGAGGCCGTCGAATGGTGGGACGGGCTCATCCTGCTCGCCCTGTTTGCGGGATACATGTTTCTGCTCCTCCGCGGCGCGCTCAAGGAGCAGAAACGGCTGAAACTTGCGGAGCAGCCTGCGGAAGAGCCGAAGAAGGAGAAGAAGCCCAAGGGCAAAATCGGGCAGTGGTTCGATCGGATGGAGGAGAAGACGTGGTTTCTGATCCTGCTCGCGCTCGTGGGGCTCGGCATGGTCGTGGGCGGCGGCACGCTGCTCGTCGACGCGGCGAAGGCGATCGCCTCCTCGGAATATTTCCATGTGGAGGAGCGCATTGTGGGGCTCACGATCGTTGCGATCGGCACCTCCCTTCCCGAACTCGTCACTTCCGTCATCGCCGCCATCAAGGGGGAGACGGACATCGCCGTCGGGAACATCATCGGCAGCAATATCTTCAATATTTTACTGGTCGCGGGCGCCTCGTCGCTCTTCTGCCCCCTGCGGTTCACCGTATCGGGCGCGGCGAGCAACCTGATCGACGCGGTCGTGGCGCTCGCGGCAGTGGCGCTCCTGTTCGCGCTCTCCCTCTTCAAGGGACATAAGTTGGGGAAGGTCGCGGGCGCGATCATGCTGCTGTGTTTCATCGGGTACTACGTCTATCTCTTTTTGGTGCCCGCGGCATAAATCATCCGAGGAGGAAAAATGAAGCATCTTTTTTCCTGTCTGAAACGCTATCGTGCGGAGGCGATCCTCGCCCCGCTGTTCAAATTGCTCGAAGCCGCGATGGAACTCACCGTTCCCCTGGTCGTGGCGCAGATCATCAATGTCGGCGTTGCGGGCGGTGATACGGGCTATATCATAAGGGCTTGTCTCGTGCTCGTCGCCTTCGGTGCGCTCGGGCTTATTTTTGCGCTCACGGCGCAATTTTTTGCGGCGAAAGCGGCGGTCGGGGTCTCCGCGGAGCTGCGTTCCCGCCTCTTCACAAAGCTGCAGTCCCTCTCTTTCCCGCAGATCGACGCGCTCGGCACGTCCGCGATGATCACCCGCATGACGAGCGATGTCAACCAGGTGCAGACGGGCGTGAATATGTTTCTGCGCCTTCTGTTGCGCTCTCCCTTCATCGTGTTCGGCGCGATGGCGATGGCGTTCGTCGTCGACGGCAGGGCGGCGCTCGTGTTCGTCGCGCTCATTCCCGTCCTCGCGGCGGTCGTCTGCTGCGTGATGTGGGCCTGCGTCCCGCTCTACCGCAAGGTGCAGGAGAAGCTCGACGGCGTCTATCTGAGTACCCGCGAGAATTTGGCGGGCGTGCGGGTCATCCGCGCGTTTTCACGGGAGGAAGAGGAGAAGCGGGAGTTCGACAGACGTTCGGATGCGCTCAGGCGGGCGCAGAAGCGCGCGGGCAGGATCGCCGCGCTCACAAGCCCGCTTACCTATGCTCTCGTCAACCTCGCCGTGATCGCGTTGCTCTATGTCGGCGCGATCCGCGTGAACGGCGGCGCCATCGGGCAGGGGGACGTCGTCGCGCTCTACAACTATCTTTCGCAGATCCTCGTCGAGCTCATCAAGCTCGCCAATCTGATCGTCACGCTCACCAAGGCGATCTCCTGCCAGAAGCGCATCGGCAAAGTGCTCGATCTTACGGGGGAACCTTCCCTGTTCTCGCCCGCCACGGCGGATCCGGAGGGGACGGAAGAGGTGGAAGGGACGGAAGAGCCGCCCGCGGTGTCTTTCGAACACGTCGTCTTTTCCTATGAGGGCAGCGGGGCGCCCGCGCTCGAGGGGATCGATTTTTCGGTCCGGAGAGGGGAGACGGTCGGGATCCTCGGCGGAACGGGCTCGGGCAAGAGCACGCTCGTCTCCCTCATTCCCCGCTTTTATTCCGTCTCGCAGGGCGCCGTGCGGGTCTCGGGGAAGGATGTCTCCGCCATCCCCGCCGAGGCGCTGCGCCTCAAGGTCGGGCTCGTGCCGCAGAAGGTCGTCCTGTTCAAGGGAACGATCCGTTCCAACCTGCTCTGGGGGAACGGGGACGCCTCCGAGGAAGAGCTGATGGAGGCGGTCAGGATCGCACAGGCGGAGGATGTCGTCCGGGCGAAGGGCGGGCTGGACGGCGAAGTCGCGCAGGAGGGCAAGAATCTCTCGGGCGGGCAGCGCCAGCGGCTGACGATCGCCCGCGCGCTCGTGAAAAAGCCCGAGATCCTCATCCTCGATGACGCCTCTTCGGCGCTCGACTACGCCACCGACCGGAATTTGCGCGCCGCGCTCCGGGGGCTCGGCTGCACGGTCTTTCTCGTCTCCCAGCGGGCGTCTTCGGTGCTCCATGCCGATCAGATCGCCGTCCTCGACGACGGAAAGCTCGTCGGGCTCGGCAAACATGAAGAACTCATCAAGACCTGCGAGGTCTATCGCGAGATCTATCGCACGCAGGTGAAGGAGGAGGCATGAAGAGGGGAACCTTCCGCGGGATCTGCCGCTATCTCAAGCCCTATGCGCTCTTTCTGGCTCTGACGGTGTTTTTTGCGCTCTCAAACGTCGCGGCGAGCCTCGCCGTGCCCCATCTCGTAGGGCTGGGCATCGACTGCATCGTCGGGCAGGGCGATGTGGATTTCGCCCGCCTCATGCGCCTCTTTGTGCTCATCGGCGTCTGCATCGGCGTCTCCTCCCTCTCCCAATGGGGGATGAGCCTCGTCAATAACCGCATTGTCTATCATGTGCTCTCCGACCTCCGCAGGGACGCATTCCGCAAGCTCGGCGTGCTGCCGCTCAAATACCTCGATGCGCGCGCATACGGCGAGACGGCGAGCGTCATCATCACGGATGCGGAACAGTTTGCCGACGGGCTCTTGCTTGGCTTCACTCAGCTCTTTACGGGCATAGCGACCATTTTGGGCGTGCTCGTGATCCTGTTTCTCAAGCGTTGGGAGATCGCGCTCATCGTGCTCTGCATGACCCCGCTCTCCCTCTTTGCGGCGAAGTTCATCTCTTCGCACACCTATTCCATGTTCAAGCGGCAGAGCGAAGTGCGCGCCGAACAGACGGCGTTCATCGACGAGATGATCGGAAATCTGAAGGTAGTCAAGGCCTTCTGCCACGAAGCGGCGAACGAGAGGGAGTTCGAAGAAGTCAACGCGCAGCTGAAGCGCTGCAGCCTGAAGGCCGTCTTCTTTTCTTCGATGACCAATCCCACGACCCGCTTCATCAACTCGGTGATCTATGCGCTCGTCGCGCTTGCGGGCGCGATCCTTGCGATTACCTCCGGCGGGGGATTCAGTGTCGGGAACCTGAGCTCCGTGCTCAGCTATTCCACGCAGTACACCAAGCCGTTCAACGAGATCTCGGAGGTCGTCACCGAATTTTCGAACGCGCTCGCCTGCGCCGCCCGCCTTCTGAAGCTCATCGACGAAGAGGAGGAGCCCTCCGACGCGGAGAATCTCGCGCTGAAGGAAGTGCGGGGCGAAGTCCGCCTCGAGCATGTGGATTTTTCGTACACGCCGGGGCAGCGGCTCATCGAGGACCTCTCGGTCACGGCGCCTGCCGGCAAGCGGTGCGCGATCGTCGGTCCCACGGGCTGCGGCAAGACGACGCTCATCAACCTTCTGATGCGCTTTTACGACGTAAACGGCGGCAGGGTGACGGTGGACGGGAAGGATATCCGCCTCGTCACGCGCCGTTCCCTCCGCGAGAACTACGGCATGGTGCTGCAGGAGACCTGGCTGAAAACCGCGACGGTGCGGGAGAATCTGCTCATGGGCCGCCCCGAGGCGACCGAAGAGGAGATGGCAGCGGCGGCAAAAGCGGCGCATGCGCACAGTTTCATTCTGCGCCTTCCGGAGGGGTACGACACGGTGATCGGCGACGAGGGAACGCTCTCCGAGGGGCAGAAGCAGCTGCTGTGCATCGCGCGCATCATGCTCTGCCGTCCGCCCATGCTCATTTTGGACGAGGCGACGAGCAACATCGACGCCCGCACCGAACTTAAGGTGCAGGACGCCTTTCAGAAGCTCATGGAGGGCAGGACCTGCTTTGTCGTCGCCCACAGGCTCTCGACGATCGAGACCGCCGATCTCATTCTCGTGATGAAGGACGGAACGATCATCGAGCAGGGCACGCACCGTGACCTTTTGGCGCGGAAGGGGTTCTACTATGAGCTCTATAATGCGCAGTTTGCAGAGTAGTTCACGCGATTTCTTGCTCGCTCGCGGCACGCCGCAAGCGGTGCGCCGCGCGCTTCGTAAGCAATCGCCGTGAAGAAAAGTACTCTTGCGCCTTAACTTGCTTGACTTCTCATTCGTTTCATCGGACAGTAAGCCGAAGGGGTTCGGCAAATGTTGTCCCGCAGCGCAGAAGCGTGGTTCTGCTCGCGGTAATGAATCCCACCTCAGTCACCTTCGGTGACAGCTCCTCCCGGGAG
>CANROI010000008.1 GCA_947632165.1 uncultured Clostridia bacterium | reverse complement strand
GCGCGATGAGCTTTCTCGCCTCCGCAGGGTGAGTTTCGGCAGAAAAACCGCGCCCGCCTGATGATACAGGCGGGCGCAGAGCATTTCCTGATATAATTAAAATATTTCTCATTTTATAGCAAAATGGAAATTTATTTCTCAGATTTTTCCAGAACAAACGAAAAACTGCCTTCGCGGCATTGACCGTCCGATTCAATGATGATGTAAATCGTTTTATCGCTTGTAAAAGGTTCGGTTTTTCTGTCAACAGAACCGCCCGTTTCAATGTCAAACAGGTTCAGCTTTTCATCATTGAAATCATAATAAACTTTTATATTTCCCTCTCCCAATGTAGCTTCATAAGATATAAACACCTCGTCTGCGCCATTGCTTTTCAAATGCATTACGAATGTTCCGCTGAAACCGTCAAATGAAACCGACGCTTTATCTGAGGTATTTGTCCTCACCATCAGCATAGCGCTATACCGGCTTACATATTTATTATCGCAGGCAGATAATGTAAAACACAGTACCAATGTTACCGCTGCAACGATTACACTTGCAAATTTTTTCATCATACACTTCTCCGAATAAATTTCTGTTTGTCGTGATGCAAAAGGCACAAGGGTTGCCGTTTGGCAACCCTTTGCAAAACGCGCCTAGCAATAGGGCTCCCAAAAAATATTGCGCAGCAAGATTTTTGGGGAAGAGGAGCCGCAGGCGCAAAAGGCACAAGGGTTGCCGTTTGGCAACCCTTTGCAAAACGCGCCTTGCGGCGACGAGGTGGTGGAGATAGCGTGACTCGAACACGTTACCTGTACGTTGCGAACGTACCGCTCTACCAGATGAGCTATATCCCCATTAGAAATGTCGGGCAGGACGATGGTGGGGACAACAGGACTCGAACCTGTGACCTCACGCATGTGAAGCGTGCGCTCTAACCAACTGAGCTATGCCCCCGATTACAGTTGCTATTTTACACGCTTTTTTTGCTTCTGTCAACCGTTTTTCGCACGGAAACACAATTTGCGGGAGAAAATTTTCTCTTGCGGGAGGCATCTGCTTGCGCCGCCCGTAAAAATCTTTGGGAAGCCGTGCCGCCCCCCGCCGCCCCGGCGGCGGGGGGCGGCACGCGGAGAATCCGCCGCGGTTTTTGCCCGAAAATCACTTTACAAAGGGCGTGGAATTTACTATAATATTCCTATGATCAGACTTGCGGAAGATTGGAAAGATTATTCTGTCATCGCGACGGGCGACGGTTACAAGCTCGAGCGCTGGGGCGAGATCGTCCTGCTCCGGCCCGATCCGCAGGTCATCTGGGCGGCGCAGCGGGATCTCTTTGCCGAGCCCGGCCTATGCGCGGTCTACCACCGCAGCGAGCGGGGCGGCGGCAGCTGGGAATACCGGCGTCCGCTGCCGGAGAGCTGGGTGATCGGCTACCGCGATCTCCGCTTCAAAGTCAAGCCGATGGGGTTCAAGCACACGGGGCTCTTTCCCGAGCAGGCCGTGCATTGGGACCGGACGGCGGAGCTCATCCGCGCCTCGGCCGGAGCGGGGAACCGCCCCAAGATCCTGAACCTCTTCGCCTATACGGGCGCCGCATCCGTGGCGATGGCGAAGGCGGGCGCCGAGGTCGTGCATGTGGACGCCGCCAAGGGCATGGTGGAGCGCGCGGGGGAAAACGCGCGGCTGTCCTCTTTGACGGGCGGGATCCGCTATATCGTGGACGACTGTAAGAAATTCGTCCTGCGCGAACTGCGGAGAGGGAACCGCTACGACGGGATCGTGATGGATCCGCCCTCCTACGGGAGGGGGCCGGGCGGCGAGATGTGGAAGATCGAGACCGAACTCTTTCCCTTCGTCAGGCTCTGCGCGGAGCTTCTGAAGGACGACGCGCTCTTTTTCCTGATCAACAGTTATACTACGGGGCTTCAGCCCACGGTGCTGAAGAACATACTGTCCCTCGCGCTTCCCGGAAGAAGGGGAACGATCGAGGCGTATGAAGTCGGATTGCCCACACAAGAGGGGATCGCGCTGCCCTGCGGCGCGGGAGGGATCTATGTCAGATGAGCAGAGTGTAAATCCGGATTTGCAAGAGAACGCCGGGGAGGCGCGCCCCGCGCCCGCCGACGACGCACCGATCATTCTCTATGAAGACAACCATATCATCGTGGTCATGAAGCCGCAGAACGTCGCCTCCTGCCCCGACGAGAGCGGGGACGACAATCTGCTCGACCGCGTGAAGAAGTACCTGAAGGAGACCTACCAAAAGCCGGGGAATGTCTATGTCGGGCTCGTGCACAGGCTCGACCGCCCCACGGGCGGCGTGATGGTGTTTGCAAAGACGAGCAAGGCGGCGGGCAGGCTCTCCGAACAGATGCGGACGGGAGACTTCGAAAAGAAGTACCTTGCCGTGCTCGTCGGCGTCCCTTTGCAGGAGAGCGCCACGCTCACGGGCTATCTCAAGAAGAACACGGTCAACAACATGGTCTACCTCAGCACGCAGGGGACGGACGGGGCGAAGTTCGCCTCGCTCGAGTACCGCGTGCTGCAGAAGGCGGACGGGCTGTGCCTTGCCGCCGTAAAGCTGCACACGGGCAGGAGCCACCAGATCCGCGTGCAGATGGCGGGCATTGCCCACCCCGTGTACGGAGACATGCGCTACGGCGGGGAGCGCGCCCAGAAGGGGAAGCTCGCCCTCTGGGCCTATTCGCTCTCGTTCACCCATCCCGTCACAAAAGAGCGCATGCTCTTCCTCTGCGAACCCCCGAAAAACGAGACGCCTTGGAAGAAATTCGAGCTCTCGCCTTTGATCAAACCGTGATAAACGCGCGAAATTTCTCTTTTTTGGAAAAAAGGCGCAATACCGCTTGACGAAAGAGAATTTTTTGTGTAAAATAGTTAGGATTTCGAAAAAGATAATTTGGGTCTTATGCCCATATGGAGCAATGCACATGAATCAGACAAAGTTTCGTTCAATCACGCTCGGGGCGCTCATTCTCGTATTGGCGTTTCTCTTGAGCCTGGCATTCGGGGCGCTCGCGCCGATGAAGGTCGCTTCTGCGGACTACAATCCCACATCGATCTTTTCCGCAAGCAGTTCCGGCAGAGTGGGAGAGAGCGGCGGAGATCAATCGTACGTTCAGTTCACGCTCACGAGCGAGGGAACGGTTTCCTATCGGCGCGACCTTGCGCTGAAGTGGTTCGAGCCCGCCGAGACGGACTCCAAGACGGAAGGGTTCACTTCCAACTCCGCGGAAATCGGCTATTATTCCATGACGATCTCCTTCCCCGCGATCCATTTCGAAAAGATGTCCATCTCTTACGAGAGCGCGGAGGAAAATATCAGCAAGGAGAGCACCGCGACCAACTCCATCGTGTTTTTCCGCGACGGCGAGGCCGTCTCCGCGGCGATCCGCAACGCATCCGAACAGCCCGATGAAGCCGCGGACGAAGAGGAAGAGGACGATTGGACGCCCGAAAAGGTCACGATCGATGCCTCCGGCGATCTCGAGATCACGTTCGACGAAGAGAACTGCAATATCGGCGAGTTTGCCGTCTATATCAACGGCACGCTCATCGGCAAGATGACCAACATCGGCGGGAACTATTTCGAATATCTCTCCTCGGCGTCTTCCACGCCCCGCGTTCCCGTCACTTTCTCGGTGGACGAGCTCTCTTCGGACGCCACCGAGCAGCTTGTCCTGATGAAGGAGATCAACGGCCAATCCTTCCTTTTGAAGGACGGGCAGATCGTCGACGACACGGCTCCCGTGCTCGTCATCAACGAAGAGGTCTATGCCTACACGCTCGGCAGAAAGTGGAGCCTCACCTACGAAGCGATCGACGTGTGCGATTCTTCGGTCACCGTCACCCGCCGCTATTTCATGATGAAAGCGCCCGAGGACGGCGTCTATCAGAAGCCCGTGGGCAAAGATTACAGCGCGCTGACGACCTCGACGTTCTTCATGCCGACGAGCGACGCGGAGTCCGAGCAGCAGTACGTCTCCATCTATTTCGAACTCGACGACGGCAGAACGCTCACGACCGCCGAAAAAGAGGAAGAGCGCGTCTATCTCGCATGGTACACCGCAAATTCCGAGGCGGATGAGGTCGAAGTCAAAGAGCATGTGTGCTCGGTCTGCGGCTATGTCTACAACGGCACGGACGCCTTCGAGGACCTCGCGGACGATTGGAATTGCCCTTCCTGTTCCGACGACGGCGCCACGACGGGCGCAAGCTCCTTCGAAGAGAGAGCCGCGAAGCTCCAGGTGATCTCGGTCGACCGCGACAAGTACGGCCCGACCTATGTGGGGGTCACCGCCGATGAAGATACGAAGCAGAACGTCTCTTCCGACGAGGCGGCACGGCTCGCCGCGGAGTATCAGCAGGCGATCGACGACCTCACCGTGGAGTACGACAGCAACGGCAACCGCAAGCTCAAACTGAGCGCGGGCGACGGGGCATATTTCTATCTGCCTTCCCTCCGCGGGCTCATCGCGAGCGACTATGCGGATTACAGAAACCTCCGCTTCAACATCTATTATAAGAAGCAGAGTCTTGAGGCGGGCTCCGGCGCCTCCTCGCAGACTTCGCTGCGCTACAATGCGCTCCGCTTCGAGATCGACGAAGAGGGCAAGTACGTCTTCAAGGTGCTTGCTTCCGACAACGCGGGCAACGCGATGCAGTACTATGTCGACGGAAAGCTCGTGGATGTCTCCTCCTCGAACATCTGGGACATCGAAGAGATCCCCGAATTTACCTTCGAAGTGAC
The DNA here is from genome assembly GCA_947632165.1 of uncultured Clostridia bacterium. GTDB lineage: Bacteria > Bacillota > Clostridia > Christensenellales > Borkfalkiaceae > Gallimonas. The sequence continues at coordinate 15,320 of CANROI010000008.1, read as the reverse complement.
CTACACGGGCGCCACGATCGAAAAGCCCGGCGAACAGTCCCTCGGCTATAAGGGCAACTCCTACACCATCGACTCCTTCGACATCGTCGCGCTCGACGGCTACGAAGCGGATTACACGCTCTTCGAGTTCGATATCGAAAAGGCCTCGAGCAACAGCCTCCGGATCCCCACCTATTCGGAATTTGTCAAGAATGCGGAACGGGAGTTCGAGCGTCTCAAAGATGCCTTCGTCGAGATCCGCAAGTATAACAGCGACATCACCGAGGACGATGACCGCTGGTACAGAACGGACAACGACTATCATTGGAATCCCGATTCCGCGCTCTCCTTCACGCCCCAGAAGGCCGGTCAGCAGCAGTACTATGTCGTTCGTCTCACCGTCACCGAGGCGCGGATGCCCGGGCACGCCGTGACCGCCTATGAGGTCATCAACGTGCAGAGCCCCATCGACCCGCTGCCCGATCCCACCTATTGGCTAGAGAACAATATCGTCTCCGTGGTGCTCTTCTCGATCTCGGCCGTGCTGCTCATCGCCATCGTGATCCTGTTCGTCTCCAAGCCCTCGGAGAAGAAGGTCGAGGAAGTCGATCTCGAGAGCCTGAAGGGCGGCAAGAAACGCAAAAACAACAAATAATCAATAAATCGCTAAATGGACTGATATAGCCGCCGCGGATGCTCCGCGGCGGTTTTTTCATAAGGCAGACGAGGCGCGCATAATTTGCCTCCAAACCGCCAAACTGCAGATAGGAGGCAAGAAAATGGTAATTGCAAATCTGATTTCTTATATTCTCGTTCTCGTAGGCGCGTTGAATTGGGGCCTTTACGGCATCTTCGATATCAACCTCGTCTCGATGATCTTCACGGGTCCGCGCACCATCGGCGCGATCATCGTTTATTCGTTGATCGCCCTGGCGGCGCTCTGGCTCATCATCTCTCCCATCATCACGAACGGAGCGCTCAAGCTCATGGGACACAGAGAAGTACGCGACGACAGAGCGTAACCGGGGATCGGCCGAAAAAACGCGGACAGGGCATAAAAAGCGCCCGGTCCGCATTTTTTATAGAGATGAATATCACCGATCTGAAATGCGGCGAGCGCGGCATCGTGACGGGCGTCGAATGCGAGGCCCCCTTAAAGGAGCGGCTGAGCGCGCTCAACATCCGCTCGGGCGGCGTCGTCCGCCTTCTGAAAGTCTCCTATTTCAAAAAGACCTTTTTCCTCCAATCGGGAGGAAGCCGGTTGGCCCTTCGGCGGGAGGTTGCCGTATGCGTCTCGATCAAGAAGGTTTAGAGCTCCTGCTCGTCGGCAATCCGAATGCGGGCAAGAGCACGCTCTTCAACGCCCTCACGGGCGGCCATGCGAAGGTGGGGAATTGGCACGGGGTCACGGTCGGCGCGCTTGGCAAAGAGGCGGAGCTCGGCGGACGGCGGGTCACGGTCTACGACCTTCCGGGGGTTTATTCTGCAGGCGGCATGAGCCTCGAGGAGAAGGGCGCGCTCTCCTTTCTGCGCGGACATCCGGACGCGGCGCTCCTCCTCGTGTGCGAATGCGCGACGCTTCCCCGCGCATTGCCCCTTTTGACGGAACTTGCCCGCGGGCGGCGGGCGGCGCTCGTCCTCACCAAGCGGCGCAGGTTCGAGCATTCCGGCGGCGCCGTGGAGGTGGGGGAGCTCGCCCGCCTGTGCGGGATGCCCGTTCTCTCCGCCGAGGGGCTCGGCGCCCGCGCGCTGCGCGCCAAGGTCGGCGCACTCATGAAAGATCTGCCCGTCTGCACGGCGACGTTTAACGCGCTGCCCGCTGCCGTCTACCGGGCTGCCCGCGAAGAACTCTCCGCCGCCGACCGTCTGCTCACGAACGGCTTGTTCGGTATCCCCGTCTTTTTTGCCCTCTTGCTCGGCGTCTTTTTCATCACGTTCGCCCCTCACATGCCGGGCGATTTTCTGAAAAATTGCGTTTCGGACTTCTTTTGCGATTATCTCGGGGGCTTTGCCCGCGCGATCCCGTCCCCCGTTTTGAGGGGGTTCGTCGTCGACGGCCTTCTCTCGAGCGTCGGCAATGTGCTCTGCTTTTTGCCGCAGATCGCGCTCCTGTTTCTCTTTCTCATCCTCATGGAGGAGAGCGGCTTTCTCTCCCGCCTCGCCGTGCTGACGGACGGCGTCTTTTCCAAGGTGGGATTGAGCGGACGGGCGATCTTCTCCCTGCTCATGGGCTTCGGGTGCACCGCGGCGGCGATCCTCACGACCCGCGGGCTCGACGACCGCAAGATCCAGCGCCGCCTCATCCTCTGCCTGCCCTACATCTCCTGCAGCGCCAAATTGCCCGTCTATCTCACCCTGTCCGCCTCCTTCTTCGAGGATCCCTTCATCGCGGTCGTCCTCCTGTATGCGTTGGGCGTCGGGCTCTCGGTGACGGTCGCCCTTCTGCTCAAGGAGCCGTCTCCGCCCTTTGTGATGGAGCTCGCCCCGCTGCAGATCCCGCGCCCGTCATTTGTGGCAAAATCCTTGCTTTTTCAGGTCAAACAGTTTATAATAAAGCTCGGAACGGTCATTCTCGCCTTCTTCCTCGCCTCGTGGCTGCTCTCTTCCTTTGATTGGGGTTTCCGCTATTGCGGGGTAGAGGACAGCATGCTCGCCTCCCTCTGCGGGGGTTTGAAGTTCCTGTTCGCGCCCATCGGCTGCGCCGATTGGAAAATCGCCTATGCCGCGCTCTCGGGGCTCATCGCCAAGGAGAACGTAGCGGGGGCGCTCGCCATGTTCTACGGCGGCTTTCCCTATTCCGCCGCAAGCGCGTTCTCCTTTGCCGTGTTCATACTCGCCTGTTCGCCCTGTGTCTCGGCGATCGCCGCAAGCGCCCGCGAACTCGGCTGGAAGTCCGCCCTCGTGAATGCCCTGCTACAGACGGTCGGCGCCCTTCTCCTGAGCTATCTCACCTATTTTCTTCTGACGGGCGGGGGTGTCTGCGTCCTGCTGCTGCTCCTTCCCGCCGCAGCATTTCTCTTGCTCCGCCATGAAAAAGTTCGTCGCAAGCGAGGCGGTCTCGCTCCAAAACTTCACCGATAACGTCTGCGCGCAGGCCTCGTTCTGTTTCCGCGCCCTGCTCAAGGCGCGCGAGATCAGGGTCAACGGCGCCAAAGTCTCGAGCGACGTGCTCCTCCAGCCGGGCGACGAGGTCTGTTACTATATGACCCCCGCACAGGAGCAAAAGACGGCCTACCGGATCCTGTTTGAGGACGGCAATGTGGCGGTGCTCGACAAGGAGAGCGGCGTCAATTCGGAGGCGGTGTTTCATGAGTTGGGTGCGCGCGGCTTCCGCCCCGTCCACCGCCTCGACCGCAACACGGCGGGGCTGCTCCTCCTCGCAGGGACGGAGGAGGCGGAGCGCGAGCTTTTGTCGGCCTTCAGAGAGCGGCGGCTCGAGAAGGTCTATCTCGCCCTCGTCGTGGGGAAAATGCCCAAGGCACATTCCCTCGAGCGGGCACGGCTCTTAAAGCGGGAGGATCGGGTCGTCGTCGGCAGCGAGGGAGACGAGATTCTCACCGAATACGAGGTCCTCGAAGAGCGCGGCGGGGAGACGCTGCTCAAAATCACCCTGCACACGGGCAAGACGCACCAGATCCGAGCGCATCTCGCCTATCTCGGCCACCCCGTGGTGGGGGACGAAAAATACGGCGACAGCGCCTATAACCGGCAGGTCCATGCGACGCGCCAGCGGCTCGTCGCCAAGCAGATCGTCCTTCATACCGGCGGCGTGCTCGCCTATCTGAACGGCAGGAGCTTCGTCTCGGAAAAAAATTTATAAAAATTCCGGAAAAACGCTTGACAGCGTTTTTTTATTGTGCTAATATATGAACAGTTATTCATATATTGATACGGGAGGGGAGCAATGAAACCTTGCGAACATGAAGCGGCGCATCATCTGGCGGCACAGCTGGCGGCGGAGAACATGCCGGGCGAAGAGGAGATCGCGCGGGTGAGCGCGGTGTTCAAGTCGATTTCGGAGCCGTCGCGGCTCAAGATCCTGTTCGCCCTGCGCCAGGGCGAGATGTGCGTGTATCACATCGTGGAGGCGGTGGGGGGCACGCAGAGCGGCGTCTCCCATCAGCTGCGGATCCTGCGCGACAATCGGGTGATCAAGGCCCGCCGCGACGGGCAGAACGTCGTCTATTCGCTTGCGGACGAGCATGTGCTCGCGGTGTTGGAGCTCGCCTGCTCGCATCTGAACTGCAAAATCTGATCGGAAGGATCCGCGCCGGCAGCGCGGATCATACAAAGGAGCCAATATGCAAAAAACCATCAAGATCAAGAATTTGGACTGCGCGGCCTGTGCCGCGGAACTGAGCGAGGAGCTCAATGCGATCGAGGGCATTTCGGGTGCAACGGCCGACTTCATCAACCAGCGTGTGACCCTCGACTTCGAGAGCGACGAAGCGCTCGAGAAGGCGCTCTATTCGATCACCCACTTCGAGGAGGTCGAGCTCGACGAGGGCGCGTCGAAGAAGGAAAAGCACGTCAAAGAGATCGTCTCCATTGTCCTCTCGGCGGCATGTTTCGTGCCCGGGCTCGTGCTCACTCTGCTCTATGAGACGGGCGCGCTTTGGTGGACGGGCGTCGCATTCTGCCTCGCCGCCTTTGCGGCGGCGGGCTGGTCCGTGGCGGTGAACGCGGGGAAGAACTTCGTGCGCGCCTTCCGCGGCGGCTTCCATCCGTCCGTCCTGCTCGACGAAAATCTGCTCATGCTGCTCGCGGCGGTCGGCGCGATCGCGATCGGGGAATACATGGAAGCGGCGGCGGTCGTCCTGCTCTATCAGATCGGCGAGCTGCTGCAGTCGATCGCGGTCGGTTCCTCGCGCGGGGAGATTGTCAAGCTCGTTGCAATGAAGAGTTCGGCGGCGATCCTTCTCGTTGGGGAGGAGCAGCGCACGGTCGATCCCGAGACGCTCGGCGCGGGGGACCTCATCCTGTTGCGGAAGGGGGACAGAGTGCCCGCCGACTGCGTTCTCACCGAGGGCGAGACCGCGCTCGACGTCAAATCTCTGACGGGGGAGGCGGAGCTTAAAGAAGTTTCCGCCGGAGACGAGGTGCTCGCGGGCAGCGTGAACGCGGGCGGCGCCGTCCGGGCAAGGGTGCTGCGCCCCGTTTCGGAGAGCGCCGTCGCCAAGATCCTCGACCTTGTGGAGAACTCCTCCGCAAAAAAGGCAAAGCCCGAGAAGTTCATCACGAGATTCGCGCGCATTTACACGCCCATTGTCGTCTTGCTCGCGGTGCTCATCGCGGTGATCCCGCCCCTCTTCCAAAGCTACAACTTCGCGGCATGGCTCGTGCCTGCCATCGAATTTTTGGTCATTTCCTGCCCCTGTGCGCTCATTATTTCGGTGCCGCTCACCTATTTTTCGGGCGTCGGCACGCTTGCGCGCAGCGGCGTGCTCACGAAGGGCGCGGTGTACCTCGACGCGCTTGCCAAGGTGCAGGTCGCAGTGTTTGATAAGACGGGCACGCTCACCGAGGGGAAGTTCACGATCTCCCGGGTCAACGGCGAGGCGCGCGCTCTCTCGCTCGCGGCTGCCGTGGAGAAGAATTCCTCCCATCCGCTCGCACAGGCGTTCTCGGGCGTGGAGACCCCGTTTGCCGCGGAGAACGTGTTCGAGATCGCGGGCATGGGGCTCTCGGCGACGGTCGAAAACAGGCAAGTGCTGGTCGGCAGCGCGCGGCTCATGCGGGAGTACGGCGTCGCGTTCACGCCCGTGGAGAGCCTCTCCTCCGTGATCTATGTCGCGGAGGATGGGAAGCTCGTCGGCTCGGTCATGATCGAGGACAGGATCCGCTCCGAGGCAAAGACGGCGCTCGAAGAACTGAAAAATTGCGGCGTCCGCTATCGGGCGGTGCTCACGGGGGACGGAAAGGCACGCGCGGAGGCCGTGCTCGCGGAGCTCCCCATCGACGAGATCCACGCCGACCTTCTGCCCGGGCAGAAGCCCGAGCATGCGGAAAAACTCAAAGAGCGGGGGCCGCTCCTCTACGTTGGGGACGGCATCAACGATACCCCCGTGATGGCGGTGAGCGACGTTTCGGTCGCGATGGGGGGGCTCGGGAGCGACGCGGCGATCGAGGCGAGCGACTTCGTGCTCGTGAGCGACAATTTAAGCGCGCTGCCCATCGCATTGAAGGGCGCCAAGAAGACGAAGAAGATCGTCACGGAGAACATCGTGTTCTCGATCGCCGTGAAGATCGCATTGATGGCGGCGTCGCTCGTGACCTCCCTTCTGTCGACGACGGCGGGGATCTCCGCGCTGCCCATCTGGGCGGCGGTGTTCGGCGACGTGGGCGTGATGCTGCTCGCGGTGCTCAACTCGATGCGCATGCGCGGCAGGATCCGCTGATCCGGAAATAAAATCGCAAAAAGAGGCCGTCCCCGCTCGGGGACGGCCTCTTTCTATGAGAAGATTTTCAGATTCTCTTGTCGGCGGTATAGGTCGTATGGAGCACTTCATGCGCCTTGTGGCTGTTGGGTGCGCCGAAGTATTCCTTGTAGATCGTCTCGATGACGGGAGATTCGCTCGAGCGGCGGAGTTTGTTCCCCTTGTCGCTCTGATAGAGCGCCGCCGCGCGGAGGCTCTTCAGATCCGCGGAATTGCGGATGCTGTCGGGTAGCGTGGGCTGGCCGCCGCCGTTGACGCAGCCGCCCGGGCATGCCATGATCTCGATGAAATCATAGGCCTTTTCTCCGCTCTTGAGCTGACGGATGATCGTTTCCGCATTTGCGAGCCCGCTCGCGACCGCCACGCGCACGTTGACGCCCGCCACGCTGTAGGTCGCCTCTTTGATCGGCGCCGTGCCGCGCACTTCGGGGAAGTCGACGACCTTGAAGTCGCCGTCGAGCATCTGCGCCGCGACGCGGAGCGCCGCTTCCATCACGCCGCCCGTCGCGCCGAAGATCGTGCCGCCGCCGGAGCAGGTCGCAAACGGATTGTCGAACGCCTCGTCGGGCAGCTCCGTGAGCTTGATGCCCGCCGTCTTGAGCATTCTCGCGAGTTCCCTCGTCGTGATCGCGGCGTCCACTTCGCCCTTCATCTCGGGGCGGTGGCATTCGTACTTCTTTGCCGTGCAGGGGATCACCGAAACGACGAAGAGATCCTTGGGATCCACGCCGTTCTTTTCGCACCAATAGGTCTTGAGAAGCCCGCCGAACATCTCCTGCGGGGATTTGCAGGTGGAGAGGTGGGGGATCATATCGGGATGTTTCTGCTCCACGAACTTGACCCATGCGGGGCAGCAGGAGGTGAACATGGGCATCGTGCCCTTGTTGCGGATCCGGTTCAGAAGCTCGGTCGCCTCTTCCATGATCGTGAGGTCGGCGGTGATGTCCATGTTGAACACATGCTCGGGGCCGAGACGGCGGATCGCCGCGACCATCTTGCCCTCGACGTTGGTGCCGACGGGCAGATCGAATGCCTCGCCCAGCGTTGCGCGGACGGAGGGAGCCGTGAAGAACACGACTTTCTTGCTCGGATCGGAGAGCGCCACCCAGACTTCGTCGACCGTCGTGCGCTCCTTGAGGGCGCCCACGGGGCAGGCGACAATGCACTGTCCGCAGCCCACGCAGACCGATTCCATGAGGCTCATCTCGAACGCGCTGCCGATATGGACGTTATATCCTCTGCCGATGGGGCCGATCGCGCCGACGGACTGCTTCTTGCAAGCCGCCACGCAACGGTTGCAGTTGATGCACTTGTCTCTGTCGCGCACCACATAGGGGGCGGAGAGGTCGAGCGCATGTTCGAGGGGCTCGCCCTCGAAGCGGTTGGGATCGCAGTTGTATTCGATGGAGAGGCGCTGGAGCTCGCAATTACCCGCTCTCTCGCATTTGAGGCATTCCTTCTTGTGCTTGGAGAGAAGGAGCTCGAGCGAGGTCTTTCTGCTCTTTCTGCATTTCTCGGTGTTCGTGAGAACTTCCATGCCCTCGGCTACGGGATAGACGCAGGCGGCGACAAGTCCGCGCGCGCCCGTCGCCTCGACGAGGCACATACGGCAGGAACCGACGCAGGCGACGTCCTTCAGGTAGCAGAGCGTGGGGATCTCGATGTGGACGGAACGGGCCGCTTCGAGGATGCTCGTTCCCTCCGGGACAGTAACGGGAATATGATTGATCTTTAAGTTTACCATGTTAGCCATTTGTTTTCACCTCACTTTTTCTCGACTGCCTTGAACTTGCAGTTGCCGATGCACACGCCGCACTTGATGCACTTTTCGGGGTCGATCGCAAACGACGCGAGCTTGTGGCCGGGCGCGGTGTAGTCCGTCCGCGCAATCGCGGAAGCGGGGCAGTTCCTCGCGCACATGCCGCAGCCGATGCACTTGTCCTTGTCGATGACATAGGTCATGAGCGCCTTGCAGACGCCCGCGGTGCAGTGATGATTGTAGATGTGGTCCTCATACTCATTCATAAAGTGATGCATGGTGGAGAGGACGGGGTTGGGCGCGCTCTGGCCGAGGGCGCAGAGGGAAGAGGACTTCATGTGCTCGCAGAGATCGCGGATCTTGTCGAGGTCCTCGGGCTTTCCCTTGCCTTCGGTGATCTTCGTGAGAAGGTCGAGCAGGCGGCGGGTGCCGATGCGGCAGGGCGTGCACTTTCCGCACGATTCGTCCGCCGTGAATTCGAGGTAGAACTTCGAGATGTCGACCATACAGGTGTCCTCATCGAGGACGATGAGGCCGCCCGAGCCCATCATGGAGCCGATCGCAACGAGGTTATCGAAGTCGATGGGGGTATCGATGTATTTCGCGGGGATACAGCCGCCGGAAGGACCGCCCGTCTGCGCCGCTTTGAACTTCTTGCCGTTCGGGATGCCGCCGCCGATCTCTTCGATGATCTCGCGCAGCGTGGTGCCCATGGGGACTTCCACAAGCCCGACGTTGGTGATCTTGCCGCCGAGCGCGAACACTTTCGTGCCCTTGCTCTTTTCGGTGCCGATGGTGGAGTACCAAGCCGCGCCCTTCATGATGATGGGGTTGATGTTCGCCCATGTCTCGACATTGTTGAGGATCGTGGGCTTCTCGAACAGGCCCTTGACCGCCGGGAAGGGGGGACGGGGACGGGGTTCGCCGCGGTGGCCTTCGATGGAGGTCATGAGCGCGGTCTCTTCGCCGCAGACGAACGCGCCCGCGCCGAGCCGGATCTCGATGTCGAAATCAAAGCCGAGCCCCAAAATATTCTTGCCGAGGAGGCCGTATTCATGCGCCTGCTTGATCGCGATCTTGAGGCGCTCGACCGCGATGGGATACTCCGCGCGGACGTAGATATAGCCCTGATGCGCGCCGATCGCATAGCCCGCGATCGTCATCGCCTCGAGCACGCAGTGGGGATCGCCCTCGAGCACGGAGCGGTCCATGAATGCGCCGGGGTCGCCCTCGTCCGCGTTGCAGCAGACATATTTGATGTCGCCCTGCGAAGCCTTTGCAAAGCTCCATTTTCTGCCGGTGGGGAAGCCTGCGCCGCCTCTGCCGCGCAGCCCCGAGTCGAGGACTTCTTTGATGACGTCGTCGGGCGTCATGGTCGTGAGGACTTTTTCGATCGCCGCATAGTCGCCCGCTGCGATCGCCTCTTCGATGTCTTCCGCCGCGATCACGCCGCAGTTACGGAGCGCGATGCGCATCTGCTTCTTATAGAAGGGGGTCTCCGCGAAGGGGATGATGGAGCCGTCCGCATGGACGGTGCCCTTATAGAGGAGTTCCTTGACGATCTCGCCGCCCTTGACAAGGTGCTTTTCGGCGACCGTCTTGGCGTGTTCGGGGGTCATCTGCGAGTAGAACGCGCCCTCGGGATAGACGATCATGATGGGGCCCAGCGCGCAGAGACCGAAGCAGCCGGTCTTGACGATGAGCACGTCGTCGATGCCGAGTTCCTTGAAGGAGGCCTCGAGCTGTTCGATGACCTTCTTCGAGTGGGAGGAGGTGCAGCCTGTGCCGCCGCACACGAGGACCTGCTTTCTGTAGCCCGTCTTTTCGGCGAGTTTTTCGCCCTGTTCTTTTACGACGCGGCGAACTTCGATGAGCTCTTTTTTCGCCTGACGGATTGCGTCCAATTCCTGAATCGTCATGCCTTCTGTTCCTCCTTTCTGTATCCGTCGAGGATGTCTTTCACCTTGTCGGGCGTGAGCCTGCCGTAGACTTCTTCGTCGACCATCATGACGGGAGCCAGCCCGCATGCGCCGACGCAGCGGCAACTGTCGATGGAGAAGAGCCCGTCTTCGGTGCATTCGCCGCACTTGATGCCGACGTTCTTTTCGACGGCCTCGAGCACCTTATCCGCACCCTTCACATAGCAAGCCGTTCCGAGGCACACGCTGATGCGGTGCTTTCCCTTCGGCTTCAGGGAGAACTGCGAGTAGAAGGTGACGACGCCGTACACCTCCGACAGGGAGATCCCCAATTCCTCCGCGATCGTCGTCTGCACGCCGAGGGGCAGGTATCCGTAGATCCCCTGCGCCTCCTGCAGGATGTGCATGAGACAACCGGGCGTCGAGCGCGACTGTTCGATGACTGCCTTCAAAGCTGCCGCTTGTTCGGGCGTCCCGCACGCTGCACAATGTTCCATTCTTAACCTCCTGAAAATCTTCTGCGTTTCCCGCCTGCGCGCACAATTGATACGGGCGCGCGGGGAGTTTTCGCTGTTTGTCGGTTGTATTATATCATAAACGCGGGATTTTATCAAGACGATTTCAGTGATTTGCAAAAATTGTCGCAAGAAAAAATTCGGAAAGAGAGGATTAAAAAGGTTTGGAAGTCATTGACAAGGGATATTCTTTTTTGGTAGAATAATCGGGACTGCAAAAGAGGACGGATCTTGCGCATACAATGGCGCGGGAGGAGAATCATGAAATTCGATAAGAAAAAATTTACGGAGGAGACCGAAAGGATCCTGCGCGCGGAATTCGGCAGCGATCTGAGATCCGCGGATACGAGAGAGCTTTACAACGCCGTCTCCAAGGCCGTGATGCGGATCGCGCTTCCCGCCGCGCCAAGCGGCGAGGGCAAGCGCGGCGCCTATTTCTCGGCGGAGTTCCTCATGGGGCGCGCGATCTTTTCCAATCTGCTCAATCTCGGGCTTTTGGAAGACGTCCAAAGCGCCCTAAAGTCGGTGGGCGAGAGTCTGAACCGCTTTGAGGAGGTCGAGGACGCCGCCCTCGGCAACGGCGGCCTCGGCAGGCTCGCCGCCTGCTACCTCGAGAGCGCCGCGACGATGGACATTCCGCTCGACGGCTACGGCATCCGCTACCGCTACGGGCTGTTCAAACAGACCTTTGTCGACGGGTATCAGCATGAGGAGGGGGACGATTGGACCCGGTGGGGAGATCCCTGGAGCATTCCCGTCGAACGGGACGCCGTGATCGTGGAATTCGCCGACCGCAAGGTCAAGGCGGTGCCCTGCGACATGCCCATCTTCGGCTACCGGAACGGGGTCGTCAACAACCTGCGCCTGTGGAGCAGCGAGCCCGTGAAGCCCTTCGACTTCAACACGTTCAACGAGATGAAGGGGGAGCGCATCGCACAGGAAAATTACGACGTGACAAAGATCTGCGACGTCCTGTATCCCAACGACAACACGATGGTCGGCAAGATGCTGCGCCTGAGGCAGCAATATTTCCTCGTCAGCGCGTCTCTGCAGGATATCCTCCGCAAGGAAAAGGCGAAGGAGCACGATCTGAGGGAACTCTACCGCTACCGCTGTTTCCAGCTCAACGATACCCACCCCGTGCTCGCGATCCCCGAGCTTCTGCGCCTCCTCGAGCGGGAGGGGCTCTGTTTCGAAGAGGCGTTCGAAGTCGCTTCGAAGTGCTTCAACTTCACCAACCATACGATCATGGCGGAGGCGCTCGAAAAATGGGACGCGCTCGCCCTGTCGGACATTCTGCCCGACGTCTATAAGGAGATCGTCCGCTGCCAGCAGAAGCTCGAGAGCGACGGGCTCGACCGCGGGCAGTTCTATATCATCCGCGACAACGTCGTGCACATGGCCAACCTCGCGATCTTCGTCTCGAAGAAGGTCAACGGCGTCGCCGAGATCCATACGGAGATCCTCAAGAAGGACACGTTCGCGAATTGGTACGGCGCGTTTCCCGAAAAGTTCGTCAACGTCACGAACGGCGTCACCCCCCGCAGGTGGCTCCTCCTCAACAATCCGAAGATGGCGAAGCTCATCGATTCGCGGATCGGAACGGAGTGGCATACCGATTTGGGGCAGCTCGAGGCCTTGCGGCCGCATATCGACGGCATGCGCGCCTCCTTCAGGAAGATCAAGCGCGAGAACAAGGAGCGGCTTGCGGCATACATCAAGGCGCATGAGGGGATCGAGCTCCCGCCCGATTTCATCTTCGATGTCCAGGTCAAGCGCCTCCACGAATACAAGCGCCAGCTATTGAACGCCCTGTCCATTCTCTATTTCTATTTCGGGATCAAGGAGGGCGAGATCAATTCTTTCCCGCCCACGGCGTTTCTCTTCGGTGCGAAGGCGGCGCCCGGCTACTACAACGCCAAGGCGATCATCAAGTTCATCAACGAGATCGCCCGCCTCGTCAACTCGGACGAGGAGGTCGCAGACCGCATGAAGGTCGTGTTCGTGCAGAACTATAACGTGAGCTATGCAGAAAAGATCGTTTGCGCGGCGGATATCTCCGAGCAGATCTCCATGGCGGGCATGGAGGCCTCGGGCACGAGCAATATGAAGTTTATGCTGAACGGCACGGTGACGCTCGGCACCCTCGACGGGGCGAATGTGGAGATCTGCCGGGAGGCGGGCGAGGAGAACGAATATATCTTCGGCGCCACGGTGGAAGAGGTCGCCGCGATCAAGCGCTTCTATTGCCCGCGCGAGATTCTCGAAGGGGATCCCCGCCTGAAGCGCGCCGTGCGCACGCTCATCGACGGCACCTTCCCCGACGAGAAGGGGATGCTCCGCAAATTGTACGAGAGCTTGATCACCGACTACGACGCAGACCGGTATCTCGTGCTGTATGACTTCGCGGACTACATCCGGGTGAAGCAACAGCTCTTGCACGACTATGGGACCAAGGAGTTCGAACGCAAGTGCCTCGTCAATCTTGTGAGCGCGGGAAAATTCTCCGCCGATCGCTCGGTCAAAGAATACGCCCAAAAGATCTGGGATCTGCAGTAGAAGAGGGGGGTTCTTTCAAACACAATGCCGCCCGCCGCATGATTTGCGGCGGGCGGCATTTTACTGTACATTTTTCCGTTTTGCAGAGTATTATGCGTGACATAACACCGCAAAAAACGGCGTTTGCGAAGTACTATGCGTGACATAATTGGTGCCCTTCGGGCGAAATTTTCAAAAAATTATATCATATCAGCGTTTCATACTCCGCATAGAGCGCGTCGGATTCGCTGCGGATCGCTTCGAGCCGATCGGTGATCTCCCGTACTTTTTTGTAGTCGGAAGCGTATGCCGCGAGCGATTCGTTGAGCGCGTTCTCTTCCTCCTCCAGCGCCTCGAGGCGCGTCTCGATCTCTTTGACGCGCGCCTTCTGCCGTGCTTCGCGCGCACGGTCCTCCTTGGAGCGGTAGGAGCTCGTCTGTGCGGCGGGCTCTTTTTTTTCGGGGGGAGGGGCGGAGGCGCGCCGTGTCTCCTCGAGGAATTGCGCATAGCCGCCGCGGTAATCGTGCAGCGCGCCGTCCTCGATGAGGACGATCCGGTCTGCGAGCGCCTCGATGAAGCGGCGGTCGTGCGAGACGAACAGCAGGGTCCCGTCGAATTCTTTGAGCGCCTCTTCGAGCGCTTCGCGGGCGGGCAGATCGAGGTGGTTGGTCGGCTCGTCCAAAAAGAGGACGTTGCCCCGCCGTGCTTCGAGCATGGCGAGGGAGAGCTTTGCTCTGAGGCCGCCCGAGAGTTCCTTCACTTTTTTTCCGACGTCCTCGGCGTCGAGCCCCGCGCGGGCGAGGATCTTGCGCGCCTCCGTCTGGGGCAGCAGCCCGTTTTTTTCGCGAAAGGCCTCGAGCGCTTGTGCCTCGGGGTCGAGGTCGGCATTCTCCTGGTCGTAGTAGGCGATCCGGACGTATTTCCCGTGCGCAACGCCCGCGCCCTCGTGCAGAAGGAACTTGAGCAGCGTGGATTTTCCCGTGCCGTTGTCGCCCATGAGCGCGCATTTTTCGCCGCGCGTGAGGGCGAAGGAAGCGTCCTTCAATAGCAGTTTCGTCTCGGCATAGAGGTCGAAGCGGGGCGCGAGCACGGCGTTTTCGTACGGTTTCACGTCATAGCCGAAGCGGAAACGGGGCGGCGCGGGCGGCGGGACCGGCTTTTCGATGCGCTCGATGCGGTCGAGTTTGTTCACCCGCGAGAGGGCGCTTTTTGCGGTCGTCGCCCGCACGAGATTTTTATCCACATAGTCCTGCAGGTGGGCGATCTCTTCCTGTTGCTTCTCCCATGCGCGGAGCTGTTCCTTATAGCGCTCCTCCTTCAGGACGCGGTATTTGGAATAGTTCCCCTTGTAAGAGGTCACCCGGCTCCGCTCGATCTCGAGGGTGCGTGCGGTGAGTTTATCGAGGAAGTAACGGTCGTGTGAGACGACGAGGAGGGCGCCCTTGAGGGAAGTGAGATATTCCTCGAGCCAGAAGAGGGTCTTTAAGTCGAGGTGGTTGGTCGGCTCATCGAGGATGAGCAGTTCCGGATCCTCGAGCAGCAGACGGCAGAGCTTGAGCCGCGTCTTTTCTCCGCCCGACATCGTCGAGACGGGCCGGTCGTAGACCTCTTCGAACCCCATGCCGTTGAGGACGGTCTTGATGCGCACGTCCACATGATAGGAATCGCGCGCGGCGATCCGCTTGTGCAGGCTTTCGATCTGAGAGGAGAGGGCGGAGAGCTCCGTGCCGCGGGCGAGCTGCTCCTCGGCGGCGCGCAGGCGGGAGATGAGCTGTTCGTCCTCCGTAAAGACCTCTTTCATGGCGCCGTAAACGGAAAGATCCGATTCGAAGCCGCCGTCCTGCGGGAGGTATCCGATCCTGAGCCCGTTCTTGCGGAAGATCCGACCCTCGTCGGGGATGAGTTCGCCGAGCATCAGGCGCAGAAGGGTCGTCTTGCCCTCGCCGTTTCCGCCGAGGACGCCGATGCGCTCGTTTTCATGCACGGCAAACGTGACGTCTTGCAGAGTGGGGACGCCGAGGTAGCCGAATGTCACATTTTCAAAAGAGATAAGCATAAAATTTTCGCCGTTTGATAGCCTAATGAGTATGAATAAGTGCAAACAGTTGCTTGCGGTGCGGATGCTTGAGGAGCGCCTGAAGAGCGCTTCGCCCGACGAATGCGGGAAGCTCAC